>JAUVAR010000036.1 GCA_030591625.1 Candidatus Zixiibacteriota bacterium | reverse complement strand
GCAAACTGTCCTTTATCGCGACGTGCCTTTGCCGTTCTCAAAGATCGTATTTTTTTTTGTTCCGCTCGAGTCAATGACAAACTTAATTCCTTATTATTAGATATCTTATAAGGAACCTATGCATATACATACCTGCAAGTGAAAACTATTCTTCTTACATTAGCCACTTTTCTATGCGTGGCAGCATCTGTTGTAGTAGCCGATGACGTTGTTGTTATTGGTGGTAACGACGGACTCAATCCGCTTGATACAACCAAAAGGAGACAGGTAAAACTTGCGATCTCCGGCGGCGGTGCCCGTGGACTCGCCACGATAGGCGTTCTTAGGGCGTTCGAAGAAAACCAAATCGAAGTAACCGCCATAGCCGGGACATCATTCGGGGCTGTGGTAGGTGGTCTTTATGCCTGTGGCTACAATGCCCACCAGCTTGATTCGATTCTGCATAGTATCGATATGCCGACACTCCTAACCAACCGACCCGATCGTTCGTTTATGTTCCTGACTCAGCGTAAAGAGAGCGAGAAACATCTTATCTCAATCAGGTTTAGTAATTTCCAGCCGGAGATTCCAAAAGGATTAACCCGCGCACAGGAACTTACAGCAATTTTAAGCAGCCTGACAAGCAAAGCAGTATTTCTTGCAGATGGCGATTTCACGCGTCTTCCCATCCAATTCAAAACTGCCGCTACTGATGTAGTCAGTGGTGAGTTGGTAGTCTTGGATCATGGTTCTTTAGCCGATGCTATTCGAGCGACTATTGCATACCCACTCGCTTTTACAGAATACGAAATTGACTCCAGACTCTTGATGGATGGTGGCATGTTAGCACCTGTTCCGGTCGAGATTGTTGCCGCTATGGGTAACCAAACATACCCAATTGTTGCAATAAATACCGCAAGCCCCTTGCTCGATCGCAACGACTTAAATACTCCGGTAGATATAGCCGGACAGGTAACGACTATTATGACCGCCGATAAGATGCAGGCGCAGCTTGAAAAGGCAGACATAATAGTAAACCCATGTCCTGATAATATTAGAGCTACCGACTTTTCCAAAATTGATTTGCTCATTAGTTCAGGTTACAGGCATGGTCTGCAAGTTGTTGAAAAAATACGGAAATATCATAGCGATCGTGACTCTGCCCAGAGTGCACATATTACTGAGGTTAAAGTAATCTCCGAAGATAGAATCCTGGGTGATGAAATAAGCTCCAAATTAGTTGGAATGAAATATGGCCGAGAAGAAATTATTAGTATCCTTAAGAAGATAACAGTTGATCAACATCTTTTAGAAATCAGAGCACAGTTTATTAGTTTGGGAGAGGATACAACCTCACAAGAACAAACAAAAAAATTCGGGCTTATTATTGAACCCATTTCAGGGATGAAAATATCAGATATCTCATTAACGTTTAATGGGAATACCCTCTTTAAAGACTCTATTCTAGCGAGTCAATTTATTACCCAATCAGATATTCTCTGGGCAGGTTCATTAAGAACTATCAAGAATGAAATAACAAACCTATATCTTGATGCAGGATTTGATGCAGCTCATATTTCCAAACTGGAAATCAACTCCGAAAACAACTCGATCAAGATTGGAATTGATGAAGCCCGCCTGGTTAGCATCGACATAAAATCAAACCAACGGTCACGAGACTGGATGGTGAGATCATACTTTCCACTCGACAAAAAGGATCTCTATTCGGGTGAAAAAGCAAGTCGCGGAGTGTCGAATATTTATGGAACCGATCTCTTTGAACGTGTCTCTTTAAGACTGGTTCCTAGAGATTCAATGGCAGCTATTGAAATTGACGTTCGTGAAAAGAAATATTCACAGATTCGTCTGGGCTGGCATTGGCATGATGAATATGAATCAGAACAATTCATAGAACTTCTTGATGATAATGTTAAAGGGGTTGGATTAGAACTTCTTGCTCATGCACAATACGGAAATGACCAACACAGTTTCTATGCCAATGCTCGTTTACATCGTATTTTCCTAACATATATAACAGCTCGTTCACGGGTTTTCCACCATAGTCTTGAACGGATCATGTTTGCCAACAATGGAGACGAAAGTGGACGAAATCGTGAAACTCGGACCGGCTTCCTCTTTGGAATAGGCCAGCAAATTTCACGACTGGGAACTCTCTCAAGTGACCTTATTTTTGAAAATGTTAAGATTAAACAGATTGAAACAGAAGCAATATCAGAATTTTCGCTTCGCTCCCTTCACTTTGAGTCTTTGGTTGAAACATTCGATAATTTTCAGTTCCCCGACCACGGCAAAAGAATATTGTTCGAATTGAATCTGGCCGGCAAGATTTTTTCAGGTGATGTTGAGTACGTTAAATTTTACTCTTCACTGGAATCCTATTTCCCGCTCGGCAACTACTTTCACTATCACCCCAAAATATCGATCGGCATTTCGCGTACAGGACTACCGTCATCGGAGAAATTCTATATCGGTGGGCATAATTCTCTCGTAGGCTACCGAACAGATCAACTTACAGGCGACAAAATGATTCTTATCAATCAAGAACTTAGAGTCAAATTACCTCTGAATCTCTATTTGCGATTAAAATATGACTTTGGGAATACCTACGAATCGACCGACCAGATCAAGCTCAAAGACCTGCGATGGGGCTATGGTGCAGCAATTGCCCTCAAAAGCCCTATTGGTCCCATAGAACTCGGATATGGTCGTGGTGACAATAATGAAAACAGAGTCTATTTCAACGCTGGACTCTCCTTCTAACCTACTGCAACACTTGCCATTACACGAAACGCCTTGACCCGTGCTAATTAGGGTCTATATTGATTATACAAGGGCTCTATTTAGCCCGCCCCTCACTTCAGACCCCAGTCCCTAACTACAAAAGCATGATTGACGAGAATAAATCCCGCCAATCCTGCATCGCCCGACTGATAATCATATGAGAAGGGAGGACTCATTATGGACAAGGGCAAGGTCAAAACCGGCCTGTATTCCTGCACAGGCAGAATAATGACCAAGCCTGGGGAAATAAGAAGAATCAAACCGACAGCTATTACTTCTTGTAAAGCTGTCAGATCCTGCTATACCGACCAGATACTATGGTTGAATTCTGGCCGGAGAAGTTAAACCGCATGTTTCGTTAAGAAATAATGCCTGGATCGCAATACGACAACCCGCCAATCTTACGGTTGGCGGGCTTTTTCATGCCCATAAGGAATAGGACAATCCCCATATCATAGCCCCTTTCAAATAGTAGGAGTTTCTTTCAAACCTGTTCAAAACCAGCACAATTTATTAGATAACTCCCTCTCTTACAACCACTTAAAAACGACTAAAACAAGCTTAATCAGGACTGGCATTATCCTTGCAATAGACTCTTTCGCAAGTCTGGAACTAACGAAGGAAGGCTAAGATGAAAGTCAAATTTGTTCTAACAATGGATGATGTCGTGGTTAATGACGAGCAGATAGATCAGGTCATTCTCGACTGGGTTAGCGACATCGAACAGGAAGAAATAATGGAAGTATCCCATAAATGGATTACTACCCAAAATTTTCTTACTAACCGAATGGTCGGACTCTCTCGCGTTGGTGAATCTTCTCTGACCATCGAACCGCTTGACGAGGAAACAGATGCCGAATACTAATATTCTCAGTCAGCTTCAGGATGTAGCTGATAAGGCTACTGTCAAGGCAGCAAACTATTCAGGAGAGGTCGAAACGGTCAAATCCTGGATCGTTGATACCTTTGGGCAAAATGGCCTTGTTGCGATCATGGTTCTGCTTACTGTTGTGGTTTTATTAGTAGTTGGCAAACTGGCTAAGATAACTTTTTCTACGTTGAAATTTGTCGTGATTCCGGCAATCGCGCTTGCCTTCTTAGCTACTATGTTTCTGGGTGTTTCATTCGTAGTAGCTCTTCCCGCTTCTGCTACGCTCTGCTCTCTCTTTCTATTATTCAAAGGGTAAATCCTATACTCTAAAGGAATATTACCCCGTCAAATCATATTCATCTCATTTTGCGAAAAGCATAGTGAAACATGTTAAAGCATTACAGCTTTTATAGTTACAACTGATACCCACTATTGGCAGTCCTCTTGCTCTATACATGAAGGAACAAAAGGAACATAAATAGTGAACGATTCGAAAAAGTGCATAAATTGCGGACATCAGTTATCTCAGGATAAAGGTGCTTGGTTATGTCCGGTTTGCAATGAAGACCGTGATATATTCGACCAGCCATTTTTCGAGCTTTCCGATAAAGATGAATACGTATTAATCGAATGCCCGGGAGCTACTCTATATGAACCGGGTACTCGAACGATCAAAGCGGGAGTCGAATATATCGGTGGTTCCGGTAAATACAAAATCGTGAACCATCCAGTATTTGCTCCAACCCATACTTCAAAGAGAAAAGTAAAAAAAGAAGCGCTGAACAATATCCGGCGCTGTCAGGGTTGTCAGGATTATACTGTCCGAATGATGAGACCCGAAGGACGCGACTTTTTCATCCCTTCCAACAAACAGCCGGGCCGAAAAAAACTAAAGCCGGTTACCCATCGCACCTTCTCCTGATACTCCCCCCCATCTGTTTTTCATACAAATTGAAACAAAACTTCCGTTCCTGTCGTAACTGCAACTAAGGAATAAAGTGCAGAAGAAGGAAGGAGCAGAAATGATTTCAAAAAAGAACCTGACCGGAGCAGTAATAACCATAGCTCTCATAGCTCTGTTGGTACAGCCAACATTGGCAGGTTGGAAATCATTCGGACGAGGGATCAAAGGTTCAGGCGATAAAATCTCAGAAGAACGTGAAGTCCCAAAATTTAATCGTATCGAAGTTTCTGGTTCTCTTGATGTTCGAGTCACAGTTGGTGGAAAACAGCAAGTCATACTCCATGTCGATGACAACTTAGCCGACCTCTTTGTTACCGAAGTAAAACGAAACACACTTAACGTATATACCGAAGAATCATATAGAAATTGTAAAAAGTGCTACATAGAAATCGTCGTCCCCGAACTTCTTGAAGTCGGGCTATCAGGTTCTGCAGACGTAAACGTAGAAGGGCTAACCGGTGAAGAATTCCTGTTCGAGCAATCAGGCTCAGGTGATTTTACTGTTGCCGGCGATGTTGATGAAATCGAAATCGACCTGACCGGCTCAGGTGATGTCGATGCCCGCGACCTTATCTCCAAAAATGCATACGTAGAAATACATGGATCTGGCGACGTTAAAGTTTATGCAACCGAACATTTCAAAGGACGTGTTTACGGCTCAGGTGATATCGCATACTATGGCAACCCGGAAGATACTTCAACCCGTGTCTATGGCTCCGGAAGTATCCGCAAACGACGTTAAAACACATTAAAATATCAATCGTTAACATCGATTTATTTCTTTGCAGCAGGCCATCAGATGGCCTGCTTTTCTAATTATCCTAACGTCCCCAAAAAACTATTCAACATCCCCCGTAATCCTATGACCCGCAATAAGATAAGAGTGCTTTTTTACTTGCTAAAAGGGGTTTTAATATGTATCTTTTACTAATAAGCAAGGAGCAGAAATGTCGTCCCCACGAAGTGGTAAATATGACCATCAACCTGAACCAATTTCACGGCTAATCGATGCTGTTTTCAGATCAACAGGACAAACCAAAACCTTCAATGGCTGGCGGGTTGTCACAGCGTGGACTGAAATTGTTGGAGAGCATTTGGCCTCCAAAGCAAAAGCAGTTTCATTCTCTGATGGTGTATTATTAATCGAAGTTGCCGATGCAACCTGGCGACAAGAACTGACAATGAAGTCTGGCTCTATCTTAAAAACGATACATGAACAGCCGTACGGTCGCGCGGTTAAAAAACTGCAACTGGTAAAACGAGCAAGGACCCAAAACAATGGCAACTAAGGTAAGTGAAGTCAAAGAGATGACTGATAAATCAAAAAATGAAAAGCCCGGCGGACACAGCTATGATGCAACAACGATTCAAGTTCTTAAAGGACTTGAAGCAGTTCGTCGCCGTCCTGCTATGTATATCGGTGATGTTAGCCAGCGTGGTCTGCACCACATGGTCTATGAAGTCGTTGATAACTCCGTTGATGAAGCAATGGCTGGATTCTGCGATAAAGTTACAGTCGAAATCGGAACTGATGATTCAATTACCGTTACGGACAATGGCCGAGGCATACCTGTTGAAATACACCCCGAACAAAAAGTTTCTGCCCTTCAAGTTGTAATGACAACACTACACGCCGGCGGTAAATTCGATCATGATTCCTACAAAGTATCCGGCGGTCTGCACGGCGTGGGTGTTTCGGTTGTTAATGCTCTTTCAGTAGATTGCTGGGTTGAAGTTTACCGTGATGGTGACATCTATAAGCAGTCGTATATACGTGGCAAAGCTCAAGGCAAAGTCAAGAAAACCGGCACACGTAAAAAAACCGGTACCAAGGTTTTCTTCATTCCGGATTCAGAAATATTTCAAAAGATCGAATTTAAATTTGATATTATTGCATCCCGCCTGCGTGAACTTGCTTTTCTAAATCAAGGATTGACCCTCGAATTGGTTGATCACCGAACAGACAAAGAAGTATCATTCTTCGCTAAGGGTGGACTCGCATCATTTGTTGAGTATCTCAACGAGAGTAAGTCAACACTTTTCAAAAAACCGATTCACTTCCAGAAAACACGCGATGATGTCGAAGTTGAAATTGCGATGCAATACAACGACAGCTATTCCGAATCTGTCTTTTCGTATGTAAACAATATCAATACAATTGAAGGTGGTACTCATCTTACCGGATTCAGAACCGCCCTCACCCGCTCAATCAACAATTATGCAACGCGTAACAAATTGCTCAAGAAAGAAACTGTCTCGCTTATTGGTGATGATTCTCGAGAAGGACTCACCGCAGTAATTTCTGCAAAAGTACGCGATCCGCAATTTGAAGGACAAACCAAAACAAAACTTGGTAACTCAGAAGTACGTGGTGTCGTCGAATCGATCACTAACGAATTCCTTGGTGCTTTCTTTGAAGAGAATCCGGCCATTGGCAAAAAAATCGTTGAGAAACTTCGTGCTGCTGCCTCGGCTCGTGAAGCAGCCCGTAAAGCAAAAGAATTAACCCGACGCAAAACAGCTCTTGATTCGGCAGCCCTCCCCGGCAAGCTAGCCGACTGTTCGTCTCGTGATCCTGAGCAATGCGAAATATACATTGTAGAGGGTGACTCGGCGGGTGGCTCGGCCAAACAGGGTCGAGACCGCAGATTCCAGGCAATCCTGCCTCTGCGCGGTAAAATTCTAAATGTAGAAAAAGCTCGAATCGACAAAATACTGTCGAACACAGAAGTACGTTCAATGATTACTGCGCTCGGATGTGGTATTCGTGAAGATTTCAATGTTGAAAAAGTCCGCTATCACAAGATCATCATCATGACAGATGCAGACATTGATGGAGCACATATCAGAACGCTAATTCTTACCTTTTTCTTCAGATACATGCGCGAACTATTCGAACGTGGCCACATGTACATTGCACAACCACCACTCTTCCGTATAAAAAGCGGACGTTCAGAAAAGTACGCCTACTCCGAAGAAGAACGAACTCGCATTATTAAAGAATTTGGCAACAAACCTAACATTCATGTCCAGAGATTTAAAGGTCTTGGTGAAATGAACCCCGACGAACTCTGGTCCACAACAATGGATCCAGAAAAACGTACTCTGCTTCAGATTACATTGGACGACGCCGCTGAAGCTGACCATCTCTTCACTACTTTGATGGGCACCGAAATCGGACCTCGTCGTGAGTTTATCCAACAGAACGCACAATACGTCAGGAATCTTGACGTATAAGAATTTTGTAATAACTACGCATAAAAAAAGCCCGCTCCCTCCGGGGAACGGGCTTTTCTATTTTCAATAGTATTTTCCATCTATGCCTTTGAGTCAGGTTGTGAGTCATCCGTATTGTTTTCAAGCCTGGTCTTCTTAATATTTTCCGGCAGTTCTAACTTCGGTTTGAATACTCCAAGGTAGCGCTGGTACCATTTCCAGTTCTTCTTTTCCTTTTTGTACCATTTCTTGAATTCTTTTTCACGGTCTAATGCTTCAGCATCAAACGCCTCAATCTTGCGGAGCATAATTTCAACCGACTCTCTCTTTTCGAGCGCTATACGAAATGTATCAAAATCTTTTAGATTAAACACAGCCTGAACCATCGGCTCAAAAAATACAAGTGTCTGCGATCCGATATAATTGAGTGGCTTTACGGTTTCTAAAGCTAAAATAGCAGGAACAGTCATACCAAGCTGTACCGTCTTGCGGGCAAGCTTTTCCAATACGGCATGCTCTTCCGGTGTAAGCTTCGCATCAAGTGATTCGGGTGAACCTTTGTAGTCACCAAATAAACTCATTTGGATCCCTCTGTCAGTTGCTGCTTCACATTTGATTCGTCAGTTGTTATATGCTCTTTGATACATGCCATCACAGCATCACGATTATCATTGAAGATAAGATACAACCCTCTGAAATTTTCTAAACGTGAAGGCGAAGCGAACGGAGAAAGCAGAACGCCATTCTTATCAACATAGTAACTTCTAAAGAGCGTCCATTCTTTGACAATAGTCTGGGTCGTGCTCTTTATCAAAACACGATGGCTGGATAATCCATACGTTGTTGGCAGATAAAATTTAGCAACCGACGCAAACAGCACAATAATTGCAAAAAGACCGAATATTACCGACTGCATCGTCATAAAAACTGATACAGACACAGCTAAGATAAACAGCGATACAGACAACGCCACCCACGGACGACGTTTTATCGGATGCGTTGTCCATTGCATCAGTTCTTTTTCGTCTATCAGAACTTCTGTTTTCTCTTTATCAGTCATTATAGAATCTATTTAAAACGTTTATTTGTTTTCTTCACCCGGTACACGGTAACGTTCTTTCTTGACCGTCTCCATCATAGCCAACAGTTCATCTCCGCCAATGATTTTCTTCTCGATTAATACACGTACTAACGCTTCCTGAGCCAAATTATTTGAAAGGGCTAATTCTTCGTACGAAATATCTCTCTCTTCGCCGTTGACAATCATTTTTAATGCGACGTTTTTTTCACTCATCTAAGTTTATCTCCGTGCTTTATTACTCAATCTATTTTTGATCTGTCACCACATCCGGTAAGCAGTGTTCTGTTGATTTATTCCTGAACAGTTCCTTCTGACTGACCCGATAGTCCGACCGGAACAGCCATTCCGTTTTCAATTCGATAAAGAGGTAATTCGATATTTTCACGATCACGACCAAAGGTTACTCGTGCTGCAGCTCCCTGAAAATCTGCAATCGTTGAAAGATTTGCAGTAAGATCATCACGCGACATTCCACCCTTGGAAGCAGCTTGAATAATCAATTTAACCGCATCATAACCAAGCGCCGAGAGTCGTGCCGGAGGTTTGCCATAGCGGGCATCATAAGCTGCGGAGAACATAGTGAATACTTCACTACTGGCAGGCTGTAAAAATGGAGACGGGAAAACAGCCAAACGTGTAATGTGATCGCCCAAACGATACAAACCATCATCGTTCCATCCATCAGATCCCAATAATTTGCCACGTATATTATAAAATTGTAATTGTGGCAACATTAGTCGAAGCTGCGATGCATTACCCGGCATATACAAACAATCTACATCAACACCAACTGCATCGATATGAAGCGTATCACCTTCTTCATTGATAAATACCGACGAATCGGTCGGAAGCCCCAACAACATACTTTTCACGTCACGAATATAAGCACCAAAATCTGTGTCACGAGGACGATAATATTCAATCGCAATGATTGTTCCACCAAGATCGGCAAAGCGAGTTGCAAAAGCTCGCGACATCAACAGATGATCTCTATTGGTAGAACTAATTATCACCGCCGAATCTGCCTGCAAATTCATCACCGCATAATCAGCCATCGCTACAGCCTGCAGTTCTATATTGGGAGAAAGCTGGAACGCCGTTTCGGATAGTCTGGTAAGACCTGCCTGTGTAGCAGCCGGTGCAATTACCGGAAGATCGCCACATCCACTCGCCGCCGATACAACCTGAGCAGCATCTGATGTAAGCGGTCCAACGATTGCATCTGTAAGTGAATTCACTAACTCTTTTGCAATACGTGCTGCAATGACCGGATCACCCTGCGTGTCATAAGTAACAATTGATATTGTCTTTGAAGTTCGTTTACGATACTCCTCGGCTGCAACAACCGCACCACCATAGATATCATCACCAAACGCCTGCAACTCTCCCGAGAACGGAAGTAACATCGCAATTTCAAGATCACGATTGGTCGTACGTTCCTGTGATCGAGCCAATTCTGAAACAGAGAGCGTTTTACCGCACTGTTCCAGTAAGCTTTGCGCAGTCATCATTTCATTGCGTTGTTTTAATTCCGGAACAATTTGATCGTATAGTTTGCATTTTTGATCAACAGGGATTGAGCTGAAAATGTCAGTAGAAATATTAACCTTATCGGCACCACGTATCATCAGTCTGATTGACTCGACTATAAGTTCTTCAAGACGATAATCGTTGCAATCAATATATGCATTCAGCCAGTGCTCAAGAGCATTAGCTGGTCGTCCCTTTTGATAATAAATATTACCGGAGAAAAACCATGCGTGGGCAACAAATTCAGAATTTTTAAATCGTGATTCAAACCTTGAAAAACCGGACAGTGCTTTGTCGAGATTTCCAAAATAGTATTCTGCCTTGGAACGATTGAACAGAAAGAGATCGTAGTTATTAGATTCAGGAAACCGTCCAGACAGCTCCTCAAACAGACGTGCTGCCTCAAGCCAGTCTCCCTGACGCAACAGTCTTTTACCACGACTGTAGAGCGAGACTACTTCCTGGCTGTCTTCAATTGTTTCACTCGCTATTACCGCGCCAAACGGCAACAGCAGGAATATGACTACTAAAACAATGCGCATCAAAGCGAATATTTTCCGAAATCCTCTGGATTTATTTTTCGCAGTCTTTCTCGTAACGTTTCTCTATCGGTCGGCATAGCGGGTGGAGCCTCAGGTGAGGACTTCTTTGATGTTTCCGGTGCAGTCTTGAACAATTCTTCGTTCACAAAAATCGGCGCACCGGTTTTCAACGCTATCGCTATCGAATCTGACGGTCGGGCATCCACAATCTTTGTGCCACCCTCAATCTCGATTCCAATCGATGCAAAATACGTTTGCTCTTCCATTCTGGTGATCTCAATTCGAACAACCTTACCACCAAGTTCGGTAATAACATTCCCAATGAGATCATGCGTAAGAGGTCGTTTGGAGCCTACACCAGAGAGTTCCATTGCAATCGCCCATGCCTCAGCATGACCGATCCAAATCGGCAGAACTTTCTCAATTTCGGTTGGCGCAAGAATTATGACCGGTGTGTTGGTCGTCATGTCGAGCGCCAGTCCTTCCAGTTTTACCTCTAGCATTGCCATCTATTATGACTTCTTAATGACCCAAAGTTTAATCGACGCGGTTAATTCTTTGTCAACCTTAACCGGCACAGTATAAACACCCAAAGCCTTAATTGGCTCTTCTAACTGAATCATTCTCTTGTCGATTGTGATACCTTCAGCTTCGAGCATTTCAACGATATCCATGCTGGTAACTGAACCGAAAAGTTTTTCTTCTTCACCAACGAGCATTTCTTTCGATAAGGATAATTTTTCAATCTTATCTTTAATAATCTCTGCACCGCGACGAAGCTTCTTTTCCTGAATCACTCTCTGCTTTTCAATTTCACCGATAGCTTTCAGATTCGCTTTTGTTGCCAGAATGGCAAAATTTCGCGGAATCAGATAGTTACGGCCGTACCCGTTCTTAACCTCTACCGTATCACCGGTAGTGCCAAGATCAGGAACATCCTGTCTGAGAATTACTTTCATAACAACCTCATATTAAAATATACACATTTCAAACTCTATGCCAAGCTATTCCCCTGCCAATGCCTGTGCGGGTCGCCAATCATACACCGATGTCATAAGTCCAAAAAGGACAAAGACAAAATAGCCGGTAAACCCAGTCGGCACCATCAGGATATAGAACAGCAGTCGCAGACTCCAGTGAAGGCGGAACTTTCTCATATAGAATTCTACAAGCGAAAGTCCTGTCACACAGTAAAATAATGATGCCGCCGCAAGAAGATTGTCACCAAAATAGCCAACTGTTTCGGGATATATAAATCTCGATACGACAGCTACCAAAACAACTACGCTAACCCACAATGGGATTCGCCAGAACAAAAAGCTCTTTAAGGGCGAAACAGTATTGTGAGTGCGAGCATCAACTTCAGCAAACCAGAAATAGCCAATCGTAAACTGTGTTACAGCACTCATAACAAGAGCTGTTGGAAGTAAACGAGTAACGATATCGACCCATCGTTGTATGATAGCCGAATAAGCTTCCAGTGTCTCGGCATCAAGAGATGCTCCAACCGAGGAATTCTTAAAATCGTAAACTATTGTCTGACTCATTTTCTCTGCAACTATTCTCAAATCAGACCACACCGGTAAAAACGATGCGATCCCAACTAAAATTACTATTACCAAGCCTGTCTGGTATGCTTTTGAAGGAGAACGACCTGTTTTTGTCATTCCTCCAACTACCATCGGAGCGACCGCAATCATTGTCCAGTCGGCTGTCAATGTCCAAAGTTCGCGAGAACCTCCAACCAGATACCCAAGAACAGCCCCAATTCCGAGACCGATCCAAAGTTCTATCTGTAGTCCCTCGCGGTTTAGCCGAGCGATACCGTAGTAAAGGTAAATTGCGAGACCAAAGGCGACAGTTTGTGCAATTAGCGAAACAACAAACGTATCGGGAGTTGTCACAAAACCGTATTTGATCAGCAAGTACAAGGGCAT
>JAUVAR010000066.1 GCA_030591625.1 Candidatus Zixiibacteriota bacterium | reverse complement strand
TCACCTGTGATTAAATTAAATGCCCCACCGCCAATAAATGAACTATTTGAGATTATGTCGTTGTTTTCTCCACCTCCGATAATATTGTTAATGCCACTTGTCTGGTTTTCAATTCCACCAACGATAACTGATTGGTCACCAGTTACGTTATTAGAGTTTCCACCCCCTACAAATGCACCACTACCAGAAGCTGCGTTACTTCTTCCCCCCGCGACAACAGATTCTTCACCTTCAGCCCAATTCCAAAGGCCACCACCGACAGTAGCATACTTATTGTCTAAGCCCGCACTTCCAGTCTGTCCTTCAACACCCAGGTTTACATGGGTGCTATCATTTGGTCCATGAAGAATATTTCCGTATCTTGCAATCCCGTATTCGTCAGCAGTGTAAAGAACTTTTCCTGTAATTGTCCAGTCACCATCAGTTGAACCAACATCGTCATTGGCAATCACCCAGGCAGAACCATCCCATTTCATGATTTGTCCTGATGTTGCTCCATTCTGGCCAATGTTGATTAGTGCAATTCCGCCATTTTGAATTTTGGCGCTGTTTATAGAACCATTCCCTATTTGACCATTGCCAACAGCAGTATCTCCGACTTGTCCACGTCCGACTGCTTTATCCTGTATTTTTTCTCGTCCAACAGCTTTTTCACCAAGCTGTCCATGTCCAACAGCAGTATCGCCGACTTGTCCACGACCGACTGCTTTATCCTGTATTTTATCTCGTCCTACAGCTTTTTCACCAAGCTGTCCATGTCCGATAGCAGTATCACCAACTTGTCCACGTCCAACTGCTTTGTCATTTAGTTTATCTCGAGTTACACTCTTGCCACGAAGTTTTGAGGATGTAATACTTGTATCAACAACATCCTCAGCAATACCTGCACGCATCGCGCTTGGAACAGATGCAATTACCGAACGAGGAGACATTTCAGTGTCTACTCCAATTTTAACCCCAAGATACCGTGAATCCTGGCCAGCAAAGACCGAAGGTGAGAGTGTTGAAAATTCACCCAAATAAACTGTAAAAATTCCACCAACAACCGCTACACTTGGTTGTGTTTCAAACCATAGAACTGAACCTGCCACTTTATCATCATAAATTGTAAATTTGATCGAGAGTGTTGCATCAACTGGTTGACCAAGATTATCAAGTAATTCTGCCTGATAATATACAGTATGATTGTTAGGTGCTGCGACTGTCAAACCAGCAGTTATCAGCATTAAAATTGATATTAATAGTATCTGTCTTGATTTGATCATTTCTGACCTCCGAAAAGTGTAGATATAGATTTTAACCTTTTAACATAGCAATCTGAATTGATTTATACGGTAACAATCAAGTATTCAGGTAATTAAAACTTCGAAAAGTAATTGCGAGAGAGTGAAATCCTGAAAACTGCAGTTCAGATTACTTTCCTGTCATTACAAATAATACTCTTGAGCTTTATTTTGTCAAGTTATAACTCCAGATTCAGATATTAGAGATATTCAGATAAATCATATCATGAATTGAACCTTGCCGAATCATTGATTGTTGTTATATTGTAATAATAATCAGGATGCATTAAGCAAGCTGACTTTATCCTAACGGCAACACCCGGGTCCCACCTCACTAACGGTTGAGCCACCACGACAAACAACAGTCGGAGATTAGATGAAAAAAAATATTGTCCTGAGTATAGTTGTGTTAGTGCTATTGACTAGCGCCTCAATTCTGGCTATGCCCTACCCCTACAATTTAGAATCACGAAATAGTTTTGATCAGTCTGATCCCGGACAATCGAGAGAACTCTCTTCGTCGGCTAATGCCGTAACCGGTGATATCTTTGGTTATCTTGATGCTATTGATGTCAGAACCCCAAGTGCCGGAACTGCGGCAGATTGTTGGGGATGGCAGGCTCCGGATGGTCAGGAATATGCAATTGTTGGCCATGAAACAGGGGTAACATTTGTAAATGCTACAACTATGCAGATTGTCGCTCAAGTTGATGATATTTGTGGCTCTGGTGGACTTTGGCGTGATGTCAAAACCTATGGTAATTATTGCTACGCAGTTACAGAATGTGGTGGTACCGGACGAGGTCTTTTAATTATCGATATGTCGGGGCTCCCATTTTCTGTTAGGGAAGTTAAGACTGTAGCTACATCGCATTTTAATTCATGGCACAATATATCTATAGATACTGCTCGTGGGTTTGCACATCTTGGAAAGCAGAACAATGGTTTTCTAATGATGGATTTGGCTGACCCGGAAAATCCGGTAGAAGTAGGCTGGGTCAATTCGGGTGGATGTCATGATCTGGTAGTTTTTAATGATACTGCCTGGGTGGCCGAAGCATGGAACCCTACATGGTCGATATGGAATCTTTCTAACAAATCAGCTCCTGAATTAGTTGCTCGTGTTACTGTTTCGGAGCCGGGATTTGTGCATCAGATTTGGCCGAGTGAAGATCGTTCTTACGTTGTTACGACCGAAGAGACAGCAACCAAAACTATCAAAATCTGGGATACATCTGATTTAGAAAATATACGGTTTGTCAGCGAATTTCTGGGACCTAGCCAACTTGCTCATAATGTCTTAATGAAAGGTGATACTGCTTTTATCTCTCATTATGAATCAGGCGTTGTTGCTTATGATCTATCTGATATAGCAAATCCGGTTGAGATTGATCGCTATGATACTTACCTGCCAAGTGAAAATTCAAACTTCAATGGCTGTTGGGGGATTTATCCATACACACAAGAAGGTGGATCATACGGCTCAAATATGGAAGGGACAGTGCATATTTTTGGAAATGTAGGCATGCGCTCAGATATATATTTTGGAGAACCACCGCTTGCAGTTTCATTTGAAGGGCTTTCGAGTCATAACGTGATTTCATGGGAATGGGATTGGGGTGATGGAACTACCAGCTCAGTAATGAACCCGGATCATATATATACCGAAGCAGGCCTTTATTCACCTTCTCTGATAATAACAACTGCCGACTCAAGTTATTCTGCTATTGGAACAAAGATGATTTCTGTAATGGCTGAGTCTCTCTTGGTGGCGAGCGTTACAGGTGAACCACTTGAGAAGATCAGGGTCGATATATATGCTGTCAATCATTTGCCGGCGACAAGATTTATTGTCCCGATTGCATGGGATGGCCCTCTCTTTCTTTCTTTAGATTCTGTCTCCACGCAAGGATTACGAACTGAATATATGGGTACTCCTGGGTTGATTCACTCCAACCAGGTGGCTAAAGCAAAGACATTTGAGATCAGCTCGAACACTCCGGTAGCTGAGGGTAATGGTCCTATAATGTCTGCTTATTTTCAATTGCCGATTATTCAGTTAGCTGGTTCAAATCCTATTGATGTGTCGGGGTATGGAATCTACCTGCCTAAGATTACAACTGTAAGAGGTACCTATGTTGCCTCTACTACAATTGGTAATGTGACAATGGGATGCTGTGTTGGAATGCGTGGCAATGCTGATAACAGCCCGGATCAAATTGTTGATATCGGGGATCTTACTCGATTGATAGACTATCTCTTTATTAGCATGGATGAGCTTGAATGTCTTGAAGAAGCGAACACCGACGGAGAGGGAGTAGTCGATATTGGTGATTTAACCGTATTGATAGATTACCTGTTCATCTCAATGCTACCATTGGATAACTGCCAGTAATACAAAAAGTAATTGTAAAAAAAAACGGCGAGCCAATCGGCTTGCCGTTTTTTAATTTGTGAGCTCTTTGCTCTTTAGTTCTGAATATATTTTGTCAGAATCTTTGTCATACCTGTATTCATCTTTGAATTAGTTATAACTTCATTAGCACCGGCAACAGTAGCAGCTTTCATCTGATCTATCATAACATGAGGAGAATAACAGACAATCGGAATCTTGCTTGTCGCAGTATATGAGCGCAGCTTATTGATCAGAGATGGCGCCTCAATCCCATTTAGATTAAGGTCAATGATAATCAGGTCAGGCTTGATCTCATGCGCTTTTGTAAAAATTTCATCAGAGCGAATTGCCTTGATTCCCTCAGCCTCATGTCTATCTAATACTGACATGATTTTGGATGTGAAAATCATATTATTAACGGCAATAATTACCCGTCTATTCATAAAAATCCTCCCTAAAATAACTCCCAAATGACGATCCTTGGCTTGAGCCGCATTTGAGAATGCCTAATATACACAATTAAGCCCCGAATGGGTACCATCTTAACGAAAAAACAACAAAAAACTTTTCATAATACTTTATAGCATTGTTATTCAACAACTTAACTTGCCACTTTGATAGCCGGCAGGAGTCATAAATTATCTATAATATCGTTTTTTGTTGATTACAGACCATTTTTCACCTTTCTGTGAGTATGAAAAAGACTAAAATACTTGCCACCTATGGTCCGGCTATTGCCTCAGAGGCCAAACTATCCCGGCTCGTCAAGGCTGGAGTCAATGCGTTTCGCATAAACTGTTCTCACGGAACAACTTCCGACTTTGAAGCGGCGACCAAGATGATCCGTGCCGGTACTTCTGACGCTGCTTATCCGATTGGTTTGCTTTTTGATATATCCGGCCCAAAATTACGGCTATCCCGTTTTGAAGGTAATTTTGAAGTAATACAAGATCAGGAAATTACTCTGACAGCCGGTGATACCAACCTTGAAAAGAGTGAAATCGGTGTTAATCACAAAGCTATTATTAATTCATTGAAGAAAAATCAGAAGATTTTTATCGATGATGGTCTTGTTGCTTTTAGTGTGATCTCAGTTAGTAAAGGGTCTGTAAAACTTAAAGCTCAAAACAGTGGTGTTTTGACATCCGGTAAAGGGATCAATCTGCCCGATTCTAAAATTGATGTTCCGACCATTGGCTCAAAAGATAAGACAGATCTTGCAACTGCGGCTCGGGTTGGAGCAGATTTTGTTGCTCTTTCATTTGTAAGGTCGGGCGATGATATAATTGCGGCTCGACGCATCTTAAAAAAACATAAATCAAAAGCAAAGATTATTGCAAAGCTCGAAAAACGAGAGGCAATTGAAGCTCTGCATGAAATTATGCTTTTAGCTGATGGTGTTATGATTGCACGAGGTGATCTTGGAGTAGAGCTTCGACCGGAAGAACTGCCGGCACTTCAAAAGAGAATAATCCGTTTAGCCAATCAACACCACAAGCCGGTTATTGTAGCTACCCAGATGCTTGAGTCGATGCGGTTTTCACCTCGAGCTACCAGAGCGGAAGTAAATGATGTTGCATCTGCCGTTTATGATTATGCCGATGCGGTAATGTTATCTGCAGAAACGGCCACCGGTGAATATCCTCTTCAAGCCGTTAAAACGATGGCCTCGGTTATAAACGAGACTGAAATTGATGCGCCAACTCCCCCGGTCGAACTTGATAAACATCTGATGGAGTCACCATTCCCTTACGCAATAGCCGGAGCTGTTTCGCAGTCGTCAAAGTATGTCGAGACATCGGTTATATTCGCCTTTACGACTTCTGGATATACCGCCGGTCTGATTTCAAATCTTTTTCCTACTCAGCCGGTGATAGCTCTAACCTCAAGAGAAGAAGTTATGCGACAGCTTTCACTTTATCGTTCTGTTTATGCTCTGAAACTCAAGCATCTTGATTCACTTGAGGAAATGCTCCAAAAGATCAAAGAACTCTGTCTTGAGCGTAAACTTGCCTCTCGCGGAGAGAAAATAATTATTACGGGTGGTGTCCCCATTGGAGCTACCTCACCTACTAATTTCATGATGTACCAGGAAGTTTAACTTTATGAGACTCAACTTATTCCTGACCAGGGTTTTTGTAATAGCAATCTGCGGTCTCCTCCTGCCCGGACTTTTGAATGCCCAGAAGAAGAAATCAAAAAGGAAAGTGTCGAAAGAAATTTGTATTACTTTTAATGAGCTACCTGTTGCCAAAGGATTTGGTGAGGTAGATAAAGATGCGGTGACATATCTAATCCTTGATGCTCTCAAACAACATAAAGTCAAAGCAACTGGATTTGTTGTTGGCAATGAGATAGAGGGTACCTGGGATATTTTGGGTCAGTGGTTGAATGAAGGGCACACCCTTGGAAGTATGACATATTCCAATCAGGACTACCAATATATTGGAATTGAACCGTTCATTGAAGAAATCCAGCGTGGGATAGATGCAATTGAACCGATGATTTCTAATTTTGGTCAGAAGAAACGGTATTTCCGGTTTCCATATCTTCATCATGGAGAGACTTATGAGCGACGATCGTTGGTAGAAGAATTTCTGGAAGATTCGAAACAAATAATAGCTCATACAACAATAGTCCCCGAGGATTACCTGTATAATCTTTCATTTGAAAAGATTGGCAAATCACCTGACTCAGCCGCATTCATAGGTTTGCTCAATGAGTATATCAATCATGTAATTGATGAACTCGAACGAGTCGAACAACTCGGGATGGAAATAGAAAACAGACAGATAAGGCAGATTTTACTTCTTCGTGCCAACCGTCTCAATGCAGTTTATCTTGATGATCTGCTTACTGTACTAAGTGATCTTGGATATAAATTTATTACGCTTGATCGCGCCCTTGGTGACAAACTATATGAACGCGATGAGACATATTTTGGTCCCAAAGGTCTCGGTTATCTTGATCGTATCATTCGTTCGGATGCTGATTTCAAACCGGCTGAATAGATCAAAGTTATCTTATCTTTTAAATACGTCTGTGACGCAAAGGCGACTGAGTCTTTCAATTCAAAATAACTAGTCTTTGCGTCGATTTTTCCAACGGGTCGCTAAGGATAAATATAAAAGGGTTGCCATGCCTATAATTGCGATAGTACCAAAGATAAATGGACGACCCGACCGGGATGACATATCGCTTTCTGAATAAAAAAAGTATGGCAGAATATCCAATAGGAAGACTGAGACTGTCCAGAAAACTGCGAGGCCGGTAGCTGTCCTGCTGCTTGTTTTGGATATTTTTGCGACTGCAAATGCGACTACCGCGAATGATAATGCAACAGCCATCGGCAGCCATGAACCACTCCGCCACAAATCAATAGAAGCAACAACTATCAAAAATAATGTTAAGCCTATTGTAAGTCTTTGGGGTCTCACTAAGTTGTTATCTCCGAATCTCTTATTGTTAAAGGTGGCCATCTGGAGCCTTGTAAGGCAATGTCACATCGAAATAAATATTGAAAATGTGATCACCGTTATAACCATATTAACGTTATATAGATATACGCAAGTTAGTTGTCATGACCAACTTATGATTTAATATATTACGAGTATTAAAAAATTACGGATAAAACAAATTATGGAAAAATTAGAACTTACAGATAATGCCCTACAGGTTTTGGAACGACGTTATCTAAGACGAAATTCTGAAGGTATTGTCATTGAAGATCCAACTGAGATGTTTGAAAGAGTTGCTCGTTTTATAGCTGAAGCAGACCGGAATTACGGAGCCACACAACCGGATGTTGATGCGACTGCCGATAGATTTCTCGAAATGATGACAACCCTTAAGTTCCTTCCGAATTCTCCAACGCTTATGAACGCCGGACGAGAGAAAGGTCAGCTTTCGGCCTGTTTTGTTCTTCCGGTTGGTGATTCGATGGAGGAGATTTTCGAGACGAACAAACATTCTGCGCTGATTCACAAATCGGGTGGAGGCACAGGTTTTTCATTCTCACGTTTGCGCGCCCGCAATTCAATTGTGGCGTCAACTTCGGGTATCGCTTCAGGTCCGGTTTCATTTATGCGTGTATTTGATGCCTCAACCGATGCGGTCAAGCAGGGTGGGACCAGGCGTGGTGCCAATATGGGTGTGCTAAGAATTGACCATCCTGATATTATTGAATTTATCCGCTGTAAAGAAAATCATGGTGAGATAACAAATTTCAATATCTCGGTAGGTGTTACAGATCAGTTTATGGAAGCGCTTGAGTCAGATTCTGAATACCCGCTCATTGATCCCCGTACAAAAAAGATTTATGAAATTGATGACAAGCAGTCATTTATGAAAGCATCTACGGTGTGGGATTTGATAATCGATCATGCCTGGAACAACGGTGAACCGGGGGTTGTGTTCTTGGACCGGATGGACCGTCTCAATCCGACTTCACCAACCGAACGGATCGAAGCGACCAATCCATGTGGTGAACAACCATTACCTCCCTACGATTCATGCAATTTAGGTTCTATCAATCTTGGGCTTTTTGTAACTGATGATACAACGCCCTCCGTTGATTGGGGGAGTCTTGAGAAGACTGTCACAACAGCTGTGCATTTTCTTGATAATGTAATCGACCGTAACCATTACCCAATCATTCAGATTAAAGAACAGACCCTCAAAAATCGAAGGATCGGTCTTGGGGTTATGGGCTGGGCAGATATGCTTGTCAAACTTGGACTCCCGTATAATTCTGAAAAGGCGTTCTCACTTGCATCTGAGATAACTTTGTTTGTTCAAAGAGTCGGACGAGAAGCATCGTCTGAGCTTGTACGCACACGAGGGAAATTCCCCTCCTGGGACGGTTCAGTATATAGGTTGGACAACCTCGCAATGCGCAACGCCACGATTACAACAGTCGCTCCAACCGGAACTATTTCTATCATAGCCGGATGTTCCTCCGGTATCGAACCATATTTTTCGCTCGTCTATGAACGAAACGTAATGGATGGTACTCGTCTATTGGAAAAGAATGAATTGTTTGCCGGTGCTTTGGAAGCAGAAGTAAGTTTTGCAGATAGTCTCTGGGATGAAATAGCATCCGAAAGATCAATAGCAGATATGGATCAGATTCCTGAGTCGATCAGAAAGCTATTTGTAACGGCGGTTGATATTAGTCCCGAGGATCATATCAGAATGCAGGCAGCATTTCAGGAGGGTTCCGATTCGTCGGTGTCAAAGACTATCAACTTCGCAGAAGATGCATCTATCGCAGACGTCAAAGCTGCATTTGAGTTGGCGTATAAATCAGGATGCAAAGGAATCACAGTCTATCGTGATCGTTCAAGACCAGATCAGGTGCTAAATACAGTTTCGATACAAACGATAGTAGAGCCTGAGATAGATAAAACGAAAATTGAAGTTGCAAAACATTCAGTTATTGCTCGTCCGGCGTTATTGAGTGGGTTTACTGAGAAGATCAAAACCGGATTTGGTAATTTGTATGTCACGGTTAATCTTAAAGATGGTCTCCCATTTGAGGTCTTTGCCCAAATTGGAAAATCAGGCTATTCAACGATGGCTGATACCGAAGCTATCTGCAGGCTGATTTCATTGTCATTGAGGTCATCTGTTCCGGTAAGCAAAGTAATCAGCCAAATTCGTGGAATTGGTGGTTCGGTGCCGGTTTTCTCCTCGGGAGGACGGGTTGCATCAATTCCTGATGCAATTGCCCAGGTGCTCTCGAGGCATTTTGGTACCGACAAATCGTCCGAAAACCGGCCTATAGCAAGTGAAAAGGATATTTGTCCTGAATGTGGGGCTGCAATGATTTTTGATTCAGGTTGCTATCTTTGCTATGACTGTGCTTATTCCAGCTGCTAAATCTGCCGATACTAGTCGAAATAGGTAGTTTCTGCTCAGATAAAGAAAAAGCGATAAATGGCACAGGATCAGTACATACCGGCCGGGAGGACCTCCTTAGTCGAGCGTAATGGAAGCAAACTTCAGCTTCAAACGGAGTATTCTGCCCGCCCCGAACCGCGCATAACTACAACTATTTTAGACAATGGCCAGCTCCTTCACAAAATAGAACGCAAACTAAAACGTCCGATAGATTCACTCGCGCATCAGCATAAAGTTGAAGAGGCGATGATTCGTCAGCATATTGAAATATCAGGAATTGTTAAGGATAAAAACTCAATACTGTCGGATGCAGAAAATGTTGGACCTAAGAAAACAATAACTGTTCAGGATCGACTGGGGGTTGTGTCGGGTGTGCGAAAAGTTTACCGGCTCGACAATGAAGGTAATTTTTTCGGAGCGGGGACATCGATAGAATTCCAAAAAGTATTCGCCGATGTATTCAAATCACTTCGTGATATTATCGAAATCTTTATGATAATTCCAGGTGTGGGGAAGACTCGCGAGAAGGGTGTTTATGAAATTACTCCAAATTCGCTCTACTTGGTTTCCGCCGGTGCTGAATGTTATTTCGTTGTGATCGACAAACCGCGTCGTGATTTTAATTATGAAGCAGCATTAATAGAAATTGTCAAACCCAACCCATTCGCTAAGGGGTAGGGGTGTGGGCGTAGTCCCTCTCTCATCTTAAGAAGTAATATCCCAAACAGTCTATAATATATCTTGTTTATGATTCGGAATTGTAGTATCGTCACTATGTTAAAAAGACTCAAGTGGCGCAAGTTAACCAGTATTAGCGTTCACTACATTACTTTGGCATAATTAGAGAGTTATAGGAGAAAAATACTGGCAATGTCAAATATTCACTCAATCAAAGATT
>JAUVAR010000183.1 GCA_030591625.1 Candidatus Zixiibacteriota bacterium | reverse complement strand
GTTGCGTGGGTCAATTACATCTTCCCCGATAGGGTGGGTAACTTTATGTGCGTCCTTATGACATTTCGTACATAAATTCTGTTGTTCTGAAATCAATAACGAACCAGCAGAAGACGCATGAGGGTTATGACAATCCAGGCAGTCTCTATCTATATCAAGATGAAATCCAAGATGGAATTCCCTTTTCTCAGCTTCATGGCTTTCATTATGGCAACTCCTGCAGTTTTTGTTTGTGATAGCAAACTCTTCTCTATCATCCAAACTAGCCACCAATACATGACAATTGCCGCAAATAGCCTTTTTATGAGAGTTGATAGCCCTGTCAGTACTTTGGGCATTTTCAAAAAGAAGCATTACTGCAATGATCGCAAAGGAGATACTCAAAAGAATAATTCTATTTAGGAATTCAAACTTAGCTATAGAATTTATTTCGGGTAAGTTCAATAATAAATTTGAATCAAGACATTGATAGTCTTGAAAGCATATTCAATTTAAAAAATATTGACACGTTTTTTCTTTGTTCACATTTACGATCTTTACGATCGACCATATTTTTGATAATAAAGTAAACAGCAGCTATAATGTTAAAATATTTTAAAGATCAAAAACGACAAATGAATCGCCGGCATAACCTTCGAATTTCCAACCGTAGGCGATTCGTTTCATTGGTACAACTTCTGTAACCTTCCAAATATGTAAAAATTTCCTGCCTTCATTTTCAATATTAAACTCTGTTTGAAAACCTACTTCTGTCTTGAAGTCAGGAATATTATCAAAATACCATTTCAGCATCTGGTCGATTTCTGTTATTGCTTTCCAAACTTTCTCTACAGATGCGTTGAATGTTTGTTCAACAATGATCGGTTCATCATTTGTTTTCATTGTTCCTCCAGAGAACCTATAACATTTGTCTTGATTAAAGATAATTCAGAAAGATCAAATTAACAACACGTTATCAATCCTCTTTCAATATCAATTCTCTTTGACCGTTTGACATTCATTGTATATATTTATGAACAATTGTATTGCAATGAAGTATCTGTCAGGAGCAGTAATGAATATAGAAGAATTGAATTCGTTGATTGAAAAAGATAAAATTAGTGCAATTGATCTAAAGTACTCTGATCTTGTAGGGAATTGGTATCATCTTACGTTTCCTGTCACACGCTTGACAGCGGTACTTAAAAATGGAATCCCCTTCGATGGTTCCAGTATCCCGGGAATGCGTTCAGTCGAGTCAGGTGATATGTTGTTGATGCCCGACATATCAACAGCAGTTGTTGATCCCTTCACGCGCGCCCCAACTATTCGAATGTTGTCATATATCTGCGATGCGGAAACTCGCTCCGGTGTATCCAAAGATCCCCGTAGTCTCGCTAAGCGAGCGCAGGCCTACTTAGAGGATAGTGGAGTAGCCGACCAATCACTTTGGATACCTGAGTTCGAATTCTATCTGTTCCACGAAGCAGAAATACATAACGGGAAATTCAGTGCTGGCTATAAGTTTACTTCGGTCGAGAACAAAGAGGACCTCCCCTTTGGTTATCAGGACAAAGATGGAACAGCAGTTGCAAATCGCAAAGGATACCACATCGATACACCGTTCGATAAACATGCCGATGTACGACAGGAGATGGTTCAGCTAATTGAACAAACTGGTTGTCCGGTGCGATACCATCATCACGAGGTAGGGCTTTCTGGACAGCAAGAGATTGAAACCGAGTTGTGTGATTTCAGATTAATCACAGATCGTATGATGTACATAAAGGATATCATTCACAACACAGCTCTGCGCAATAATTTGACTGCTACCTTTATGCCCAAGCCTCTCTACGACGAGCCAGGAAGTGGAATGCACTTTCATATCCAACTTCGCAAAGATGGCCAGAATATATTCTACAAGAAAGGAAACTATGCCGACCTTTCAGACGAAGCTCATTATTTTATTGGCGGTATTCTTACACATGGACGTTCACTCGCTGCGTTCACAAATCCAAGTACAAATTCATACAAAAGATTACTACCCGGATTCGAAGCACCGGTAAATCTGTTTTTCGGTCTGGCCAATCGTAGTGCTGCGATTCGTATCCCTCGTTATGCAACAAGCGAAGATTCCAAACGAATCGAATTCCGTACATCCGATGGAACCTGCAATTACTATCTTGCTATGAGTGCTCTATTGATGGCAGGTCTTGACGGTATAAAAAATAAAATCATGCCGAGTATTGAAAACGGGCTTGGTCCATTTGACGACAATGTTTTTGGATGGAGCGACGATAGAAGAGCTCGACTCTTGAGAGTTCCCAAAAGTCTTGATGAAGCCCTTGAAGCACTCAAAGAAGATCATGAATATCTATTGGCCGGAGGAGTTTTCAAACAGGAACTAATAGATAGTTGGTTGATCGAAAAACAGAAGGAAATTGACGCAGTTCGAAATCGTCCACACCCATTTGAGATGAACCTATATTATAATTTGTAATTGGTGTGTAGAATAAACCTCTCAACTGCCTGATCCGAATCTAAAACAGTGTTCAGTTTGAAGTTGCATCTCTGTTCTATCTAACCCAAATTGAATAACTATGGAGGAGATCAGATCACAGCTTAGGTTCGGGAATTCATGGTTTGGCTGTTTACTAAAATTAAAGCTGGCAGACATAGCATATTACAGCCTGCTGATATTAGTCTTAGTACTGTATATCATTATTAATCGACAAGCAGGTAACGCCTACCCAACACCATGGCCGGATGAAGCTCATTTTCTCTGGCAGGCAAACTCAATAGCTGAAAATAATACTCTTTTTTGTCCAGAGCTAAATACCGATCGTACAATTATGTGGCAACCACCCGGCTACCTGATTTTTGTAGGTACAGTATTCAAAGTCTTTGGTAGTTCACTTAATATTGGTCGTTCAATTTCGTTGTTGTTGATGATCGTTCTGTTTTTAATGCTGATGAGCCTGACAACACACTATGGGAATCGTTGGTCGGTGCTGTTTATATGCAGCTTGTTTTTTCTGAACAGTCGTTTTATTGCGTGTGGGAATATCGCACGCATGGAAGCGTTATTACTATTTCTTGTATTAGCAGCAGTTCTTTTAATTCAACGAAACAAATCATTGTTTGGCCTGGCTCTTTTAGCTGTCACACCAATTGTTCATTTTAATGGTTTCTATTTTGCTCTTTTTGGTTTTGCATTGGTTATTTTCAAAGGTGAGCTATTTACAATTATACGATCTTTCACACGCACGAAAATCTTGATTCTTATAGCAGTGGCAGCTATTTGGATTGGATATGCAATCTTGATTGCAAGTAATTGGGATAGTTTTGTTCTGGATATGAAATATCAATTTAGTCGCAAAGAAGATGCTTTTATTTGGCAGCTTCTCATTGAGAATGAAGCACTACTGTTATACTTGTTCCTTCTGATCGGAATTGTCATTGCTATTAAATTAGAAATAAGAGTGATTGAACTCTTGTTCCTCGCACTGCCGGCGTTAATTATATATCCACTTGGTCATGAACTTTGGTATGAAGTAATCGATCATCTTGGATATCTACTGGTTGCTATTTTCTTTATACATATATCGTTTCTCATTTTTCCGATTGACAGATCACTATCACGACAATATAAAAGAATGGGCATGGGTATTCTCCTGACGGCACTGTTGATTACCTGGAACTATCGTTCGGACAGGATTGATAATATGTTTAATTATGGTTCATCGTTTAACTTTGCAACGATGAGTATCAAAGGAGGTGCCGGCTATATCACAGAGAATGACCAAAAGGAATTGACCCGAATTATCGATTCACTGGCAACTGATAAAATATCTTTGATAATCGAATTCCAACCTCATGCTGATGCATTTTATTTTATAGATAGGGCAAAAAATAATCATGTCACATTCAGTTGTCCTCTATTTCAGCACCGCAAACCGGATCTTCTTATAGTACATTTTTCACGACACCTTCCTAATTGGTGGCCGTACGGTATTAGAGCCCTAGCGCGGACAGCTCTGACTCAGGATTCCTCAAAGCATATTCTCTACCAGAGGGATCAAACAGAAAAATGGTATTTTGCCAAGATGTCTGACTAATAAGTATTTCAACAAAATGTATTTTAACCCTGGCATTTGAGTAACGCTCATCACTATTTGACAAAACTGTCTAAATGGTTATATTATTAGGCTTACCGAATATATCCTTTATTACGGTATTGACAGGATAGATAAAACGCTAAAAGTCTGATATCGGCCCACCAAATACTTCTGATGGAGCCATCATTATACAACTCTTGCCTGACTCGAAAACTTGATTGTATGTACTGATAGGAGATGAGCTTATGTCACTAACGACAAGAACCTTTTTAAGCATGGTAATTGCAGTTATGCTCCTGGCAATGTCTGCCATTGCCGATGTTCCTGACGAAATGCTTTATCAGGGCCGTTTGACAGATAACGGTGGAACACCTTTGAACGGATCCTATAATCTCAGATTCAGGATTTACGAATCTGCAGGTGGACTCGATATGATATGGACTGAGACTCATCTCTCTACGCCTGTGTCCGACGGTTTGTTCACGGTTACTTTGGGCACAACAACATCTTTAACACCAGTTCTATTTGCCAACCCTGATTTATGGTTGAGCATTCAGGTAGGGTCCGACCCTCAGCTTACTCCCAGAACTAAACTTACAAGCGTTCCTTACGCCTTCAAAGCAGGATCGGTTGATGGAGCCACAGGGGAGAGTCTGTCCCTCGAAACTATTCTCGGTCGTACAGAATTCGGGACCGGTCACGACGCCATGAACATTTATGACGGGGAAGGATACCTGCGATTGAAACTTGGTCTGGACCCGATCCCTGCTGCACGACGTGACCCAGATATCGACGGTGGTGGTGCAGTTTCGTTCTTTCGTTCAACTGCTTTCAGATCGCCATCAGAGCCTCTCGATCTATCAGATCGGACGGTAGAATTGTCTGAAGCGGGATTAGTGTTTTTTGGAGCGACAACAAGTGATACTAATCTCTTTTTGACAAGACTCGGTGAAATTAAGGGGAATAGTAAAATAACAGTTGGTTTAAACTCCAGCAGCACTGACGTCTTCACGACTGTCTTTGGTCGTGGTAATACAGCCGAAGATTCGCTGGTAACAATATCGGGAGGAACTAATAATACTGCCGGTCCCGGAGGTGGTGCCGCAACTGTTGGTGGCGGAGAGTATAATGCTGCCCAGGGATACGCTGCAACAATCGGTGGTGGCGCAAATAATACAACTTACGGCGACTTCGCCACTGTACCTGGCGGGGTTGGCAATTCAGCTGAAGGAAACTATTCGTTCGCAGCCGGTACAAATGCTCAAGCAGATCACGATGGTTGCTTTGTCTGGAACGATGTATCAGATTATGGCACCAGTCTAACTTCATCCGCTGAAAATCAGTTCTTAATTAGGGCTGCAGGTGGAGTTGGTATTGGTACAGATGCACCTAATGGTCAACTACACTCAAAAACCGATGGCTACTATGCCGGCCGCTTTGAAGCTGGAATGGCTTCAGGGCTCACGAGGGTCGTGTATGCCGAATACACCGGAACAACCAGCGAAGATGCTCGAGCAGTTTACGGCAGATCTGTGCCGACCGACAATTATGGCTATGGTGGTTTTTTTGAGGGTGGCTACCGAGGTTCATACTCGACATGCTCTGGTGCCGGATCCGCCTCATATATTGGAGCATATGGAGTTGCGAGTGCTGGAATCGATGGTAGCACGTATGGTGTGTACGGTTACGTCGGTTCAGGTGCCAATCGATATGCAGTTTACGGTTATGCGGCTGGGTCGGGATCAACCTATTATGGTGGATACTT
>JAUVAR010000057.1 GCA_030591625.1 Candidatus Zixiibacteriota bacterium | reverse complement strand
CTATTTCATATTTTTGGACTTATTCTAATTCCTGCAACCCTAATTATTCTGGCACACGAAAGCTGGCAGGAAGGTATGCTTTCACGGATATCACTTAAGATTCGATATTCTCTGATCATCGCATTTATTCTTACCGGCATTGCAGGATTCATTTACAAATTTTCAACTGACATATTTTTCAGGCTCGCATTTGTTGCACCAATCGAAACAAGATTCACTGCTGATGGCTACACTTTGTTATCAGTGTTGCATTTGACGGATATTTTTTCTCTGTTTATAACTTTATTTCCCGGCCTGCTGATTAGTCTGCTATTGTTGTCAGGAAGTAAATTTCGTTTGTTGATAAAAACTGTTGAATGTCGCTGGCTCATATTTCTGGCAGCCTCAACGGTGAGTGTTGCTTTTATAGTTGATCCAAAACTCGGCATGGTTCGCGACTGGGACCTCTTTGCGTTTTCAATGATCCCTGTGATCGTATTAAGTTTCTATGCATTGTTAATTGAGGGGTCAAAACTTAAGACCCGTCGCAGTGTAGCTCTTTTACTTAGTGCTCTGGCTCTGTTGACAATTTTTCCACGAGCATACGCAGACTCTGAACCTGAAATTGCAGTTGCACAATTTAGAGACCATCTTGATATCTACAAAGTACGAGGACAGCATTCCTGGATTCATCTTGTTAATTATTATAATGATATCGGTGATGCCAAAGCTGCCAAGAATGCAAATGCCGAAGGAAACGCAAGATTCCCCGAAGTGAAAATGTTAGCGCAGGCAAATAAGCTGTACTACAAAGATCAGAAACAGAACGAAGCGGCAAAGCTCCTATACAGGATGCTAAAGATCAATCCTACATTTTCTGATGCGTATGGTTTTCTTGGAGCCTATTACATGGAGCGCAATCAATACGACAGTGCGTTGACATTGTTGAAAATAGCCGACGGTCTAAATCCGGGTAGAGTTTCGACAATGACAAATCTGGCCAAAGCTTTTTACATGAATGGTTATCCCGATAAAGCTCTCTCACTTCTTCAGCGTGGAATCAAACTCGACACTCTAAGATTTGCCGTCCGATATAATATGGCTTTGTTACAAAGAGAGCTTGGAAATTTTGACAAGTATATTATGTATCTTGAGCTTGCTGTTTCGAGAGATGACGCACCTCCAAGAATTGCAGTAGAATTGCTTCAACAACGACTTATGTACAATGAAATTAACGATGCAATACGTTTGCTTAATAGATATCCCGCTTTGTTTTCTGATACATTGAATATCTCAACATTCAGGAAAAAATTTCCCGCCTTCGATTCTGCGTTGCAATTATTACAACCGTAGTGCGCAAAAAAAGGGTAACCGATACGGCTACCCTTAAAAATCATATCTCGACAATCTTAGAACTTAAAAAGAGTATTGAAGTACAGACCCTTTACGTCGGGATTATTGTTATCAAAAGTTTCGTTTCGATAATTGAACGATGCTTTGATTCCTTTCAGCGGATTACATTCAAGACCAAAAATCATAAGCTTCTCGGCATCATTGTCTGTTTCAGTATTTGGATCATACATATCATAACGTCCGAACAGATTAAGAGTACTTAGGAAACGCGTATCTTTGGCCAGCTCACCAAGATAGAGTGTGCCATAAAATGACATGCCCGATGCTTTCATGTCTTGCGTTCCAGCTCCCATACCCACGGTCTGCCAATGCATATCAATACCCAAATCGAGCATATTTTGATATCCAAGCATTGCACCTGCCGACATGAGCGTACGTCCATAGTCCCCCGACTGCATGGTATCAAATGCCATATTCTGCCAACCGGCATAATACTGTGCAATTATAGTTGAACGACTAAAATCGGGATTATCAGAAAGTGGTGTTAGCATCAAAAAGCCGGCAAAATCTTTCTGCTTGTTCATCTCTTCAAGATCAGAATATGCTGTACCATTGAAAACCGCACCGGTGACCTTACCATATTTACCATCATTTCCAAGAGCTACAGTTGCTGAGAATCCAAGATCGGATGTGGTTAAAAACTTATTGAGATCGCCAACTGTCTTGGAAAGATACCTGCGTCCCCAAAGTTTGTTTTGGGTAGCAAAATACATTGTCGGCTGGAGACCGAGTTTCAATGTAAGACGACCACCACCGAAATCAGGAATTGCAGAAAAATACGCGTACTTAACCAAAACATCGTAACGGGTTTTGCCGTCGATATCTGTTTCTTTCAAATCTGTAGTAATTCGAACGTAAGACTTTTCAGACAGTTTTGATTTTAATGTCACATACGCCCGATTAACCGAAAACTCGTTAAAATTGTCAGATCCATCCGATTGATCCATCATCCATTGATAATACATCCTGCCATAAACCTTGGTATCGGATGCAATTGCCGAGCTCGCAAATACAAAAATTGCGAGGATCATCAGGACAGCATTCTTTTTCATAACTAATCTCCTTCTTGTTAACATTTCAGCCGTTAATAGCCAATTTTGATCACCTTTCGAGGCTCAACTATAACAGAAATTATATCAGAGAGTATAAAAACTTTTTCCAAAACCATTTTTTTTCAGACCCCTTCACTAAGCTTGCTCTCCCCTGATTTATGCCTTATTATTCGGGCCGCACTATTAGAAATAAGTGTATATAAGATAGAATTGAGTAAGTAAAGTAATAGAAAGCGCGAGGACAAAATGTCTCTTTTTTCAGTCCCAACTCCAATTAACGAACCGATTCGTAACTACGAACCGGGCTCGGCTGACCGGGCAGCAATTAAAGCTGCAATTGCCGAATTGAAGGCAAACCCGATTGATATACCCTGCTTTATCGACGGTGAAGAAGTCACCACCGGTACAAAGATAAAAATCACTGCACCGCACAATCATGATCTTGTGCTGGGTCATTATTATCAGGCCGACAAACCAGAAATTGACCGCGCTATCGAAACTGCTCTGGCTGCTCAGGCAACATGGGCTGCTATGCCATGGGAACACCGGGCCGCGATTTTCTTAAAAGCTGCCGATCTATTAGCGACCAAGTATCGCTACGTTGTAAATGCTGCGACAATGCTGGCCCATTCGAAAAATATCTATCAGGCTGAGATTGATGCTGTCTGTGAGTTGGTTGATTTCTGGCGCTACAACGCTTCGTACCTGGAAGAGATTAGCAAAATCCAGCCAGGCAATGCATTTGGTATTTGGGATCGTTTGGATCATCGTCCGCTTGAAGGTTTTGTCTTTGCTGTCACACCGTTCAATTTTGTGTCGATCAACGGCAACCTTCCAACCGCTCCGGCGATGTTTGGAAATGTAGCACTATGGAAACCTGCCTCAACTGCTGCCTACACTTCTCATTTCCTTATGAAAATTCTGCGCGAAGCGGGACTTCCAAAAGGTGTTATCAACATGGTCTTTGCTCGTGGTTCACAGATTGGTGACATCGTTCTGAAGAACAAAAATCTTGCCGGAATTCATTTTACTGGTTCGACTGCCACATTCCAGCACATGTGGAAAACAGTTGGCGAAAATATTTCTTCGTATCGTGCCTATCCGCGCATTGTTGGTGAGACAGGTGGTAAGGATTTCATCTTTGCTCATCCATCGGCTATTGCCGATCAAGTCGCTACTGCAATTACACGTGGTTCGTTTGAATATCAGGGTCAAAAATGTTCGGCAGCCTCACGTTGTTACCTGCCAAAGTCACTCTGGCCGGCTATCAAGAAAACTCTGCTTGCCCAAGTTAGTGAGCTGAAGATGGGTGACCCGGAAGATTTTACAACATTTGTTAACGCCTGTATCGATGAAAGCGCCTTTGACTCAATTACTGCGTTTATCGATTACGCAAAAGATTCATCCGATGCTGAGTTCTTAAGTGGTGGCGGGTACGATAAATCGAAAGGTTACTTTATTGAACCAACGATTGTATTGACAACCGATCCACACTTTAAGCTTTTAGAGGAAGAAATCTTTGGTCCGGTCGTTACAATTTATATTTATGAAGATTCCGAATTTGCAAACACTTTGCATCTATGCGATCAAACATCTCCGTATGCGTTGACCGGTGCTATTTTCTCAACCGATCGTCAGGCGATCACTTTAGCCGAACGAACACTTCGCAATGCTGCCGGTAATTTCTATATCAACGACAAGCCAACTGGCGCCGTGGTTGGTCAGCAACCATTTGGTGGTGGACGTGCATCGGGAACGAATGATAAGGCAGGCGGTATTCAGAATATGCTGAGATGGACTTCGCCTCGTTCGATCAAAGAAAACTTTATTCCACCAACTGATTACAAGTATCCGTTCCTCGGATGATTTGAACACTCTTTTAATATAGAAGCCGCGCGGTTGGATAGACTGCGCGGCTTTCTTATGGGGGTGAAGGAAGAATGAACCTGACCCGGGGCGAGGTCAGGTTTGCATTTGGTTTTCTTCTGATTCCTCAGCTTGCAAACAGAGTCGTTTGTTGGGAATTGCTATCCAGCTTTCGACTTGATGCACACCACACGCACGACTTAAGAGCGATACCTGTGCGGCTGTTTCTTCGTTGGGTGCTTCATAGATATCCATGAAATCCCATGGTCCCAATAAGGCATAATGTGCCAGAAATTTAACATCGGGACAGCTTGCCTTAATCTTTTCCACCCATGCGGTGCTTTGACGATCACGCGTTTGCATCCTTGACGCCATCTGTACAAGGTCGGCATCGTTCGGCGCGATTTTGGTCATCATAATAAACGTCTTCATAACGAACTCCCTGCAACATTGAGGAATTGGCGTTTGATTTTGTTTGTAATGTGTTATCCAATTTGGTGTATGAATCTATATGATAATCAGGCGGGCTGATGACCTGACCACGATTATAATATAACCAATAAACATAATTTTCAAAGGAAATTTTGTGTTTTAGCTATCACACAGTAGTCTATCGAATTGACACAGAATAGCTTAGAGTCAGTCTAATTAACCCCCTTACAGCTTTATCACGTCACCAATTAATTGGCATTTCCATTATCGGACCAATAAGGTTGACATGGACCCAAATAGTCCTAAATTAAAAACTCTTAACGACAATAAATCAGAAACATGTATGAGGAATATAAAATGCCTAACCGCTTTTCAAATTTCGTCAAACGCATAGCCTTCACTATTGCCATTGTGCTGCTATTTTGTATCACATCTCTCCTTGCGCAGGACTTTGACAAAGTTCAATTTACCGAGGTAAAAGCAACTGACAATATTTATATGCTTCAAGGGGCCGGAGGTAATATTGGATTATTCTTTGGTGATGATGGACTCTTTCTAATTGACGATCAGTTTGCTCCTCTGCATGAAAAGCTTATCGAGATGATCCGTCAATTGAGTCTGGATTCGGTTGCCGATTTCTCAAACGCCTTTCTTATCAATACTCATTTCCATCATGACCATACCGGTGGCAACGAATTGATCGGCGACGCAGGTGCTGTAATTGTCGCACATGAAAAAGGTCGCGAACGATTGACTGTGGAACAGTTTGTTCCGTTTTTCGATTCTCGGAATCCTGCTTTAAAACGAACGGGGCTTCCGGTTATTACTTTCAAAAGTGACATAAGCTTTCATCTTAATGGTGAACGGGTTGATGTTATCCATGTCGCCAGAGCACATACCGATGGTGATGCTATCGTGCATTTCACAAATTCGAATGTTATTCATACCGGTGATATTGTATTCATGCAAACGTATCCGTTTATCGATCTCGATAATGGTGGTTCGGTTGCCGGTACAATCAAAGGAACTGAGTTGATTTTGTCGCTCTCGAACAACAATACGAAGATTATCCCCGGACACGGCAACATGACTGATCGGGCCGGACTTGAACTGTACCACAAAATGCTTATATCGACATACAATCAAGTGCAACAGTTGGTTACCGACGGTAAAACGCTTGATGAGATTCAAGCTGCAAATCCTACAAAAGAATTCGATGAGATGTTCAATGGTTTTATCTCAAACGATGCTTATGTTGGCTTGCTGTACCGTGATCTGACAGAGAGCGCCAAATAAAGAATTAGTTTCTAACTATTATAATTCGTAATCATTGATTTGTACGATTTAGTGATAAGCTGTTTCAAAACGTTGCGGTCAATATCGTCAAGATTCTTAATGTATAAACAACCTTTACCTATTTTATGTCTTCCAAGCTTTTTCAATAGTTCTGAGTATTTATCAAGGCCGGACATTATATAGATTGAAATGTTTGCTGCACGTGGAGAGAAACCTGTCATAAACCAATCCCCCTCACGTCCGCTTTCATACTTGTAGTGATACTCACCAAAACCGATAAGACCTGGACCCCAAAGTACCGGTTTTTGTTTTGTAATTTGCTTCATCATCTTGAGAAGCTCAACGCTATCGTTATGTTTAGTCTCGCTGGTGATCTTTGATAAGTACGCCTCAACGCTTTCATCTGTCGGTTTAGTTTTATTATCTGTCATTGATATGTTTTACTTTTCGTCTGAATAAATATTTCTATTCATTTGAACAGACGAAGGCTGTTATCTGTTTCCAGTAAATTAGAAATGTTGGAATCTTAAATTTACGATAGGGAGTTATGAAATGAGTCAGTTTAAAGGGGATCTCAAATATCGATCAAAATCAGCTCTCTGTGACTGCATTATGTATCCCCTGTTTGATCCAGGAGAGAGCCTCAGCTTCCCAATTAGGGTTTGCTATTGCATCAACATAAAGTGTTGAATCATGAAGCTTGGATTTTAGACCGATACGTTTTGCCTGTCCTTCGATAACGGGAGATGCAATCACCAAAGCCATTCTTGTCAAACCACACCGTTTAACAAATTCTTCTACTTCCTGAAAGACTTGAAGCACCTCTGGAGTAGGAGGTATCAGGTCCCTGACATCAACCAGCACCCCCATAGGTTGTGAGCTTCTGGTAAACAAAACTTCAAGCTCGGCCGAATAGCGTTTTACTTCGGCTAAATCAACTCTTCCAGAGATAGTGATGTTCAATCCGTATGAGGCGATTCTTATTTTATACATAGGCAATCCGAATTTATCCTAATAGGAGTTCTCATTATATCGGCGATAAGTGGGTAATACTTAAATCCTGACAGTAATACCCTTAAGCGGTGATTCCATCAAAAAGGAAAGATATCAGGTATTCCTCGGTCTGCCGCCGGGGCAGGTGTTTGCCTGTAAATTGGCGCTGTAGAAGAGCTTCCATGATTGTCGAAACAAGATAACAGGTCAAATCTACCGCAAAATCGGACCTTATTTCGCCTGTCTCTCCCCCCCGTTCGATTATTTCTGCGACATAATCATGGAAATGCCTCTGCAGATCAATTCCTTCAATTGAGACCCGCGAATGGTTCAAACCGTTGATAACAAACAGAAAGAACCTCTGCTCGGGAGCGTGTAGTTTCACGTTAAGAACGAGCGAATCATATAGATAGCGGAGCCGATCCCGAGCCAAAACCGCAGTTTCGTCGGCACGGATTTCCTGAACCCAGCGAGCGAGATAGTCATCAAATACTAAAATTGACAACTCTAAAAGGTGACTTTTAGTTGGAAAGTACTGAAAGAATGAGCCTTTGGAGATTCCTGCATCATTACAAAAACGATCAACCGGCAGGCCATCATAACCATACTTCCCGAAAAGCCTTATAGCTGCGTTATATATCTGATTTTTCTTATCGGGTGGCAGTCGCCTGAAAGTATCGCTTACAATCTCGCGTCGGACCAGTTCAACAATAAGGTTCTCATCAAGCATTCGAGGACTCCATAAGTCTTCATTCAATGACTATTTGGTCATATTCTATATACTAATATTATATATTTTTAAGAATAATGCAAATATAATTTGACCTGCGAGATCTTTCCTGCCATGTTCGGAGCAGAACAAAACAAGATGTTAAATAAATTTATAGGAAGGAATCTAACAGATGGCAAAAGTACGCGTTGCTATTATTGGCGTTGGTAACTGTGCCTCCTCTCTCGTACAGGGAGTTGAGTATTACAAGAAGGCTAAGGACGAAGATACTGTCCCGGGTCTTATGCATGTAAATCTTGGCGGTTATCATATCAAAGATATCGAATTCTCGGCAGCTATCGATATTGACAAGAACAAAGTCGGCAAAGATTTGTCCGAAGCAATTTTCACCAAGCCGAACAACACGGTTAAGTTTTCCAAAGTACCAAAGTCTGGTATCAAAGTTATGCGTGGCATGACTCACGACGGCCTTGGACATTATCTATCTCAGATAATTGAAAAAGACCCGGGTGAATGTGTTGATATCGTCAAGCTTCTTAAGAAGACCAGAACTGACGTTGTCATCAACTATCTTCCGGTTGGCTCAGAAGAAGCTACCAAATGGTATGTTGAGCAGATTTTAGAAGCAGGTTGTGCGCTGGTTAACTGCATTCCGGTATTTATTGCTCGTGAGCCATACTGGCAGAAACGATTTAAAGAAAAAGGTCTGCCTGTAATCGGTGATGATATCAAGTCGCAGGTTGGCGCAACTATCGCTCACCGTGTATTAACTCGTTTGTTCATGGAACGTGGTGTAAAACTTGAACGTACATCGCAGCTTAACGTTGGTGGCAACACCGATTTCTTGAACATGCTCGAACGTTCACGTTTGGAATCGAAGAAAATTTCCAAGACAAACGCTGTTACATCGCAGCTTCCGTACGAAATGGCCCCAGGTGATATTCATATTGGACCATCGGACTATGTTCCATGGCTCACAGATCGCAAATGGGCATATATTCGCATGGAAGGTCGCACCTTTGGTGATGTGCCTTTAAATCTCGAAATGAAAATGGAAGTCTGGGACAGCCCGAACTCTGCCGGTGTTGTAATCGATGCGGTTCGATGTGCCAAGCTTGCTCTGGATAATAAAATCTCGGGTGCTCTTTTTGAGCCATCAGCATATTTCAAGAAATCCCCGCCGATTCAATATACCGACGAGGAAGCCCGTCGTATGACCGAAGAATTCATTACCAAGTACGGTTGGAAGAAGGCTGGTATGCGCAAGAAAGTCACTCGCGCTGCCGCCAAAAAGCCGGCTACTGCCAAAGCGAAGACTAAAAAAGCTTCTGCAGCCAAGCCGACTCGTAAAACAGTTGCAAAACGTGTGGTCAAAAAGAAAAAATAGTCTTTTTCTGCACGCACTGATATGGTAGATTGACCGGCGATCATAATGATCGCCGGTTTTTTATTTATGACATCAAATAATAAGAAAAAAAACAGCCGCTCATTGAGTCGTTCACTTTTTGTGACGTTCGAGGGGATAGATGGCTGCGGCAAGACGACTCAACTTAAGCTCGCCGCAAAACATCTCCGGTCGTTGGGGTACTCGGTCCAAACATTTCGAGAACCGGGCTCAACTGCTGTTTCAGAAAAAATCCGCAAAATCCTGCTCGACCGCCGTTCTGAAATGTCGGACCTGACTGAACTGATGCTATACGAGGCTGCCCGGACTGAAATCGTCGCCGCCGAAATACTGCCTGCACTCAAGAATGGTGAGATTGTTTTGTGCGATCGGTTTTATGATTCGACTACGGCCTATCAGGGATATGGCAGAAAGCTGAATCTTAAGATGATTCAGGCCCTGCACAGGATCGTCGCGAAAGATGCGAAACCTGATCTTACCTTTGTATTCGACCTCGACCTGCGGAGAGCTTTCTCCCGGCGCGGGACAAAACTTGATCGGCTTGAGGCTCAGTCAAGAGCATTTCACCAACGAGTCCGCAAAGGCTTTCAGCAGATAGCCGCCAAAGAGAGCGGACGGGTTAAATTGATAGATGCAACTCGTTCGGTAGAAATAATCTTTGCCGATCTTTCAAAACATTTGAACCGCAGACTTCGCACCCGATGAACCAATCGATACAATATTCAACCCGACGTTCGGTTCTTGTCTCAGCTCTCCTGATGTTTCTGATCGTCTTGCTGACGGGCGGTTCAGCGGTTTATGTGCTTTCAGATCCGGGCCTGCAGCAGGCTCTGAACTGGACCCGCATAGCGCTGGGAGTAAATGAGGAATACCCGGGTCAGCTCGACTGGGACAAAATGTTCAATCAGGCGATGAGCGCGATGTTTGAAAAACTCGACCCATATTCTTCGTATGTAGGGACGAGCAGGTTCCGCCAGATGAGAGAAGAACTCTCGGGAGGCTATGGCGGTATTGGTGTTTCGATCATCAAACAGCCAGATGGCCTGTTGGTGATGTCGGTGCGCGAGAATGGGCCAGCTCTTGAGGCTGGAATGTTGGCCGGTGATCTTATTATTGAGGCCGACTCAGTTTCATTGGCCGATTTGGGCAGCGTAGCAGCGAGCGAAATGTTGCGTGGAAAGGATGGCTCGGAGGTTGAAGTCTCTGTCTATCGGGCGGTTGATGAGGACACGCTCAGATTAACAATGGTACGCCGCCGGATTCCGCTACAGCATGTACCGTATGCAGGCCTGACCAGCGATTCGATGCTTTATATGCACATTGTTGATTTTGGAGCGGGTACCTCGGACGACGTGAAGGCAGCTCTCGATTCATTGCTTGAACCATCAAGAATAAAGCCAAGAGGGATTATCCTTGATATGCGCGGCAACCCGGGTGGACTTCTGTCCGAAGCGCATAAGACCGCTGATCTTTTTCTTGAATCGGGGCAGTTCATTGTGGGAACCGATGCACGATCAATATGGAAGACGGAAGAACATTATTCGGAGCAGGATGATCTCTCGGACAATCTGCCAATGGCGATACTGGTTGACAATGGCACAGCTTCGGCTGCCGAGATAGTGTCCGGATCGCTCAGACAATTGGGGCGGGCGACGCTGATAGGTGACACAACTTACGGTAAAGGACTGGTGCAAGGTTTCACACGCTTCCCTGACGGTTCAGGTTTGCGGTTGACGATCTCGCGCTATTTTCTCGAGGGTGATATTTACTTGAATGAGTTTGATTCTACTCTAGAAGATATCGGTCATGGTCTTCCTCCAGATCATTTTTTCAAGTTCGTTAATCGTCTGACGTTCCCTCGTCGTCTGGAGAATTCACTTCTTCTTCACAAGTTTGCAGTCAAATACCAGGATGAGATTATTGAGAGTGCTGGCAGTCTAAAACTATCCGACGAGTGGCTGACGCGATTTGAAAATTACTGCAAAGATAATCACTTTGTATATCGTTCTCGAATTTCGGCTTCTGCTCAACTGGTTCAAGATTATGTACGCTATGAACGAGCGGGAGTGCAAATCT
>JAUVAR010000262.1 GCA_030591625.1 Candidatus Zixiibacteriota bacterium | reverse complement strand
TGTAATAAGAGGTAACAACTGAAACGGCTTAATCGCCGAACGGGCCATTGTGATATGATACGGGTCACCCAGATAGTGAGTTAGTTTACCGGATGCATCAACCACCGCTACCGAAGCATGATGGGTCGCTTCTACTTCATCACCACGATAAACAAAAGCGGCAGGTTCACCGTACTGTGAACAATTGGTCAACTGTGTGCTGTCAAATTCCATATTGTCATTCATAACAACGTCAGGATAGGGAGGAATGTGAGAAAAATCCAGACAAATCTTGAAAAGTAGTTTATACCCCTTTACAGGCTGAGTCTCTCTTTAAAATCAAGTATCTGTTTAAGATGAGTCTCGCAGTGACGGACATAAACCGGAAGCAAAAGATCAAGCGTCATATCCCCTACTTTGGGATGATGCGCTACTCGTCGCCAGCTCTCTTCGGGAGCAGCTGCAAGGAGGGTGGCCATACGATGGTGAACGCCTCTTAGAATATCAAGTGAACTTTCGATCGGTTCATCTCTTGCATCGCAAAGCTGAGCCCATGCATCCTGATCGTAAGTTTTAAGGGTGGGATTATCTTCGGTAATAATCAACCGTACTCGCATATACCCATTGAGATGAGCATCAGCCAAATGGTGCACGACCTGTCGGATCGTCCACTTGCCTTCGGCGTAGGGGCTGTCTAATTGTTCATCACTAAGTCCGCCAATAGCCTTTTCCAATTCTTTTGGAAACGCTTCAAAAATCTTCACCATTCCTAAACGTTCGCTCATTGAGGCCATCATATTTCTCCCATTTGCAACGACATTCGTTTTACTTTAGTTAGGCGGGAAGTCTTCCCGAACCGGATGAAATGTATCAATCACCATGCAGTCGGTAAGAGCTTTAACACTATGCGGTACGTTAGAACCCAGGACATATAATTGTCCTTTAGTCAAAGTTTGAGTTTCTCCATTTACAGTCAACTCAAGTTCTCCTTCGATAACGCTCAAAATCTGTTCATGCGGATGGGAATGATTCGGCATAGCCGATCCGGCCGCAATATTTACATACGCCAAAGTCATTGTTTTTGAATGAACAAACCGTGCCGAGATTCCGGGCACGAGTTCGGTTGGTTCTTTTTTGGTAAGATCAAATAATGCCATATTCTTTTGTCCTATTCCGGGCGTCCTATTCTGATCCATTCATCACGGGTCATTAGGGCATCAACCGAGAGGCCTAAATGAATCGCAAGAACACTATCCAAATGATCTATTTCATGCTGAAGCAAGGCAGCAAAACGTCCCGTTGCTTCAATTGTTTTCTTCTCGCCAATTTCGTTTTGGTAAGATACTGTTATAACTTCCGAACGAGGCACTCTAACCAACATTCCGGGGAAAGTAAAACAGTCATCCCATACTTCTCTAACCTGTTCGGATTGAAATATGAATTCGGGGTTGATCATTACGCCCGTAAATTCTCCGGTCGGCATAATGATATAGATCAGTCGCCTGAGAGAACCTATTTGACACGCTGCAATACCATCTCCATAATCATTTTCAATGCGAAATTGCTCAAGAGTATCGGAGAGATCAAGAATTATAGTCTTAACTTCGTCGTTTAGAGGGAATCTGACAGGAGATGATTTCTTAACCAGTAACGGATTACCCAACTGTAATATACGTTTGACAGCCATACCATAAGATTCAGCATGAAACTGGATATGTCAAGTTTTAGGCGGGTTAAGTATTTGACTTGTTAAGATGCTCAGGCAGGAGTTGGCTTCGATTCCTTCTTGGTAGAAGGAGTTGCAGCTGGTTTTACTTTTGGTCTGAGTGGTTTTATATCAAACAAGCCATCGGTCAGGAATAAACGATTCCAGAATAATTCCAGATCGAGTTTACGGGCACATTTGAGAACATACAGCTCCCATAATACAGGCGTTGTTATAACTACAAACTGGTGTAGCTTGGAAATCTCCGCAAATGTCATATCGAAAGGATTTGGTCTTTCTTTGGGTGGCTTGTCAGTTGAGTTAGAACTGATATAAATCCCTTTAAACCGTTTTTGTTGTTCTCTGATACCTTTAGAAACCCACTGACTCAAACGATGAAGATCCTCCTCTTTACATTGTGGTTCTTCGGTACTCTTGATCTCCAGGACACCTTCCATCTGGTCACCACCGACATCAACACTAATCCACCCCGACTCACCATTGTCATCTACCGGAGCAGTTACATTTGCTCCCAGAACTGTAAATACATTTCGAACAACTTCATCAAGCGATGTTCCGCAATCATAAAGCAATCTCAAGAAGGCACGTTTACTCTTTAACATCGGCCTGGCTGCTTCAAGCGTATTTTCAAGCTCCGCTATCTGCCGTTCAATTTGCATCATCTTATTCTGAATTTCTTTCTGACCGGGTACAGGCATTGATGCAGCCCACTCAGGTTCTTCAGTTAAAAATGCAAGATCACAAAGAGTTCTTGTTACCAGTGAAATTGTCTCAGGAGGAGAGAGATCAATCCTTGGAAGAAAGAGAATCGAACCATATTCTATTGTCTCTTCCTCTTCAGCTTCTTTGATATTAGGATTAACTTTGCGAACAACTTTTGAAGGTTCAAAATTCAGTTCAAAGGCAATATCAGCACCAGTTCTCGTCCGAGCTATTGTCCGTTTTGTTAGCTTAACTTTTTCAGGTGTCCAGGCAGTTACAAAGCCAGATGGGTTTGGTGTTTTACAACCTGTAAGAGCATAATGCCAATAATTTAAAAAACCCAGGTAGGTTGAAAGTGGGTTGCTTGCATCCATATCTTCAGCTGCAACAACAGGCTCGCCTTCACCCTCTTCCCAATCGAAAGATATCCCGGTAAAGCCGAGAAAGTCAGGGCGCGACACATGTGGGCCAATCGACATTTTCATTGCAAAGCGGGGATCGCCCAAAATTATAATACTACCACCAGAGGTAATAAGTGATTTCATCGATTTGGAATTTATTATGTTATGAAAAACTACCCAGTCAACATCATCGATTTTATCAAGAGAAAGAAGATCAATGATAACCTTGTCACCATCTCCTAGTTCCAGCCTCTCATTGAGAGCATCCCAGGGAATAGTGATTAACTTTGCACCACTATCCTTAGTTGGTTGATTTCCGCCAAAGATGATTATTCTTGATGTGTCTGACATATGTGCCCTTCATTCGCGGACTTTTAACACGCGCTGTTCTTACTTATCTATAAATCTGGCTCGAACATAGATTGAACCACATATCTTAACTATCGACATATTCAGGGAATTCTATTGTTCAAATATTGCACAACAATTTGGATTAAACTCAAATTAAGAACTTCTACAAGCATCTATTAACCGAGTAGGTGGTTTTATTCTTTACCTCAACTAAAGTCTCTGCCTAATTACTCCAAACATATACTTTATTTTGATGAGATTTAAATGAAATCTAATTCGTTCACAATACTTGGATCATCCTCTGGTATGCCCAACACCAATCGTGCCTGTTCAGGATACTGTCTTAATATTAAAAACAGTCTCTCCCTTATCGATTGCGGAGGAGGCGTGACACAATCATTCTTGAAGCTCGGCTTCGATCCATTGAAAATCGAACAGATATTTATCAGTCATACTCACTCCGATCATGTTTGTGAACTTTCTCTGTTTATTCAGATGCTCTATGTCATGAAACGAACCGAACCTCTAACACTATTTCTTCCGAGAGAATTTGTTCAACCGTTTGAAAATTACTTACATGCAGTTTACATGATTCGTGAACGGTTTCCATTTGAACTGATTGTCAAAGGTTATGGTGAAGGAATCGTCTATGACAGCTCATTCAAACTGACTGCAATCCCAAACAGTCATCATGCTGGTGCAATGGAGACGATCCACGAACTGAATCTTCCAAATCGTGGCGAGTGTAATTCGTTCAGAATTGACGTTGGCAATAAATCACTTTTCTATTCGGCTGATATTGGTAACTTCAATGATATTG
>JAUVAR010000096.1 GCA_030591625.1 Candidatus Zixiibacteriota bacterium | reverse complement strand
TGACAATAATCTCTTTGGTGAAAAATTAGTTAAACTTTTAGGTGGAGAGACACTTTGTAAACTCACAGAAAAAGGAACTCTCATTTCGTTTCTTAATAAAAACAAATACAAAGATACTCTATTAATTGATTACCTCGGCGGATGGATGAAAAAAATGATGCCACTTCGCGGCAAACAAATCGTTACCTATCACAAAAACTGGATCTATTTTGAGCGTATATTCGGACTTAAGGAATCCGGCACCGTAGAACCAAAACCGGGGATTCCACCGTCAGCACAACATGTCAACGAACTCGTTGCTAAAATGCGCAGTAATAAAATCTATCTTATTCTGGCGGCAAACTATTTTGATGAACAGAAGATTCGTGCTGTTGCCGAACGAACAAACGCAGAGCCGGTGATAGTTCCTCTCTATGTTGGCGGTAGTATAAATAGTGACAGCTACTTTCAGATGGTTGACCTTTGGATAAATAAACTGTTGAATGCAGCAGAGAAAAAAGGTATGCTAAGCTCAAACATATCACCGGGGAGATCTGAGTGAATGAATTTTGGAGTTTCTTTTCTGTCCAAATTGCTCTGATTGCAGTAGTTCTGATTCTCCATACATACATGGGACTTCACGTAATTCGACGGACTATTATCTTTTGTGATCTTGCTTTGGCACAACTTGCCGCACTCGGAGCATTGGTAGGTATTGCTATTGGTGTTCAGTATGCTACAAGCGGTTCTTATATAATGTCCACACTTGCTGTTCTGGTCGGTTCCTATCTTTTGGTGGCAATAAATCCTCGTTCTCCACTCATCCCGCGTGAGGCAATCATTGGAATCATTTTTTCTCTTGCACTTGTTGCCACCCTTCTTCTCAGTGACAAGCTCAGTGCCGGAGATGCTTATGTGACAAAAACACTGGCAGGTTCCATGCTTTGGACAAACTGGTCGCTTGTTGCTACAACCGTAGCAGTATACATCGTACTTTTGCTCTTTCATTACAAATTCAGGGATAAATTTATTGCACTTACAGAAAACCCTGAATCGCTAAAACATAGAAAGCTGTGGGACTTTTTCTTCTTTGCAACTCAGGGAATCATTGCTGTTTTGATTGTACCTATTGCCGGAGTATTGTTGGCTTACTCATTTCTTATGATTCCTGCTGCTATTGCCGCCATGTTTTCCAAGAGATGGCTTCATTCTGTAGTTATTGGCTGGAGTGTTGGATTTGTGGCTTGTGTTGTCGGATTGGTTTTGTCATACAATGCAAATTTACCCTACGGACCAACTCTTGTTCTTGCGTTAGGAATATGTTTCTTGGGAGCCATTCTGATTAAGTTAATAAAACCGGTGCCGGTAAGTAATCGTATAAAGGGAGAATCATAATGGATACAATATCTCTTCTGGGACTACCTTTTATCGTCGCTTTAGAAATGACAGTTATTTTAGGGTACGTAGGTATTCACGTTTTCAAACGTGAAATAATTTTTATAGATATCGCAATGGCACAAGTTGCTGCCGTAGGTGCCATAGCGGCACACCTTGCTTTTGAAGCACATAGTGATTCGGTGATAGGATATGTATCTGCCTTTGGGGCGACTCTTGTTATCGCAGGCTTTTATTCACTCGTACGAAGATGGAATATTGGAATTCCGCTTGAGGCTATTATTGGTGTTACCTACGCCATTGCTGCTGCTCTGGCACTTTTTCTGGTGGGAGTTTCACCGGGCGGACATGTCCATATCCATCAAATGCTTGCGGGCAGTATTCTATGGGCAACACCCAAGGATGTTCTCCTGTGTGGAGTAGTCTTCACTTTTGCAGGACTTTGTTTTTATTTCTTCCGAAAACCGTTTGCTAAAATATCAGATGATTATGAGGGAGCCATCAGACAAGGTATGAAAACCGCTATGTGGGATTTTATCTTCTATGCTTTAGTTGGTCTTATTATTACAATTGCTGTCCGAATTGCCGGAGTAATTGTCGTATTTACATTCCTTATCATCCCTGCTACGCTTTCTGCTGTCTTCTCAGAAAACTGGAATAAACGGTTGATTATCACATGGGTTACCGGTGCTATCGCTACCGGTATAGGTTTGCTTTTTGCCGATGTATTCGATTTTTCGGTCGGACCTTCCATTGCTTTTTTCCTTGGAATTGCATTAGCATTTGCCGCCTCACTCCGTCAAATGCGAGTGACAAAGACCGTAACTACAATTGTTTCCTTAGCTACCTCAGCAGTTCTCATTATCTGGTTACTATCGTTATCAGAATATTCTGATCCGATAGCAATGAATCCTAACACTATTCAGGACTATTCACTCAATAAAGAAACAGTGGAAATGAAAACTGAAAATGAAGAGATTGTCGATATAAGTCAGATAGTTCTGATTAGTGATACTGCTAAGTTAGTGAAAATTTTTAATAACTCAGACGATATGGAGATTCGCACAACAATTGTTTCTCGTCTTTTGGAAATCAATCAAAAAAAAGGCATACACCTTGCAATTAAGTTTCTAAAAACAGACCCCCCACTTCTTTTTCGGCAGAGTATTGTTAATAAATTAAAAAACATATCTTCGGGAATGACCGATTACAACATGGAGGAACCATTCAATTCAGCAGATAACCAGCAAATAATCAAGAAGGTATATGAGCAATGAATTAAGACTTATCCGCTATCTTAATTAAGCATAAAAAGTGATGTTTGTATTCAACATAAAAACCTTAATTATAATAAAACGTTGAGAATTGTTGATATCTACTATAATGATCCCGAAGCAGAACAACACTTTTGCAACTTAAGCAAACTATCAGAGATGTATTTGACTGTGACCAAATTGTGTCCTCAGTCGTTGTAAGTTATTGGTAATTATTCAAAGTTATAGAAAAAAAGATGAAGATTTAGATAAAAACCCCTCTATGAAGAGTCTTGTAACTCATCAACTTATAGTAATTTATAAAATATGGAGGGGGGGAATCGAACCTCATACTCGCGTTGTAGCACATGGGCTTACACCCTATTGTGACCACTTTTTGACAGCAATATTACGAATCTTTCGTTCCTCCTAAGACAATTCAATTCAGAAGTGTCTGGATCTGTTTGTCCCAGTCGTTCATGATTTTCTTAAAGAGCGGAAGTTCACGGAGGGGATTAAGATCGGGATCAACCCGTGCCCACCATAGTTCCTGGTGTCCTTTTTCAACGGCAATCTCAAGCCATTGAAGTGCCTGAGTATTATCTCCTATAAGCGAATAGACGCAGGCAGAACAGTATGCAATATCGGCCCGCTCAGGTTCAATCTGCTGAGCAAATTTTGTGGCATCAAGAGCCACAGAGAAATCCCCTAACCGTCCGGCTGCCAATGCCCAGTTGCAATAGGCTTCGCCTATGTTAGTAAAAACATTCGGAGTGCAAGCCATGCGGGATGCAAATAACTCAACTTTTTCTAAATATCTTGCAGTATCGTTTGTTCCATACAGATTTTCAAGCTGTGCTTTTAAGTACATAGCTGAAGGAAATGAATAACCAATATTCGTTCCCTTAATCTGCTCAAGCATAACAAGTGCAACATCTGCTTGTCCATCCGCAAATTGTAACTTTGCCAAAACATTGAAATGGTTATCATTATGCAGATTGGCAGAATAATCCTCTAACACTTGCTCAGCGTCAATTCTGGCTTGTGTTATGTTCCCTTCAACAGCAGTAAGTAATGCCAATGAAAAACTAACATTCAACCCAAGTTTTGCGTGACTATCAGCCTTTAATCTTTCAAGTATTTCTCGTGTACCGGTAAAATCTCCTGATAAACATTTCACCTGCGCTAGATTGTACAGATGCTGATCCTTCCATGTTGGGTCGCCGGTTTCTGTAAGTTCTTCGTATGCAGCTATAGCATCATCAAAGTGCCGCATGGAACGGTAATACTCCGGCGCAAAATTAGCCCACCTCCCTTTCAGAGTGCTATCGGTACGAGCACTGTCAAGATAGCGTTCAATCTCATTGTGTTTTCCCTGATACTTCAAGAAAGATATATACCAGCATTCTAAGCCCACATATAAGTTCGCACCCTCCGCTTGAAAGCCCTCTTGAAAATATGCAAGAGCTGTCTCATTCTCTCCTATCATCCAATTGGCAAAACCAGCATACTCTAAGATAAAGATATGTTCCTTTATATCAAGATAACGCTTAAATGAAATAATAGCCTCACTAAACAATCCGGCACTACACTGTTCCAACCCAAGTTGTGTGAACAGATCGGGATTGTCGATTCCGTACTTCTCGGCAGCATTCTCAACCACAGCTAAGTATTCATCTGTTCTTTGGAGTTGAATCATAGCATCTCCCAAAAGTTTATAGCTGAAAATTGCACCGCGAAGTCCCGGAATCGAAATAGCTCTAAGACCTGGAGTCTGGTTTATGACCTCAAGAGTAACAAGAACAGTACTATCATACTTTTGTTGTAGAAACAGAAGTTCTGCCATCGAGATGAGTATGCTAACAGAACCTGGATTAACGTCAAGTGCCTGTTGATAGAAGTCCATCGCCCTATCCAAACTATCTAAAGAAGCATAGACCATGCCCGTCACTTGCAGTACCCTGCTTGACCTCGGTCGCAACTCCAGTGCTCGCTCAGTTTCCTTGAATGTTTTTTCTCTGTCAACAGTTCCTCCAAATCCATGGGCTTGTAATTCAGCGAGAGTCAGATAAGGCCAGACCCGTTCAGGGTTTTGAACCACCGCCTGTTCAGCTATTGCCATAGCAGCAGGTCGATCACCTTGATTTCCGGCGAACCACGAAAAAAGCCATTTGTACCCATCACAGTTGTAAGGATAATCGCGAACAAAGCCTCTCAGAAGTGCTTCGGCTTCATCATAACGAGTTTGTCGCCAACTGAGAAGAACTGCTAACTTCCAATAATTGAAAGCATAATCGGGACGTACTTCAATCGCACGTCGATACATCCTCTCTGATTCTTCAGGTTGGTTTTGCCAACTGTAATAGCTCGCTAACCCACCGTATGGACGCACGTGATCAGGGTTGAGTTTTATGGCATCTTGATAAGCGATTGCAGCTGAATCTAACTTGCCGTGATAGCGATAGATACTTGCCTTGTTGCACAGGGCATCGACGCTCGGGCGGATGCTCAAAGCCTTATTGTACATTTCAAGAGCTTTACTTATTTCGCCACGTTTGTAATAAATATCTCCTAACCGCAAGTATGGTTCATCCAGATCCGGACGAAGATTCTTGGCCATTTCAGCCGCCTTAAGTGCACCCAGATAGTTTTCTTTTCTATACAGCACTTCAGCACGTGCTTCATACGCCTCGGCGAGGTTATTGTCCAGTTCCAATGCCCGACTCACAAGAACATCTGCGGAATCCAACCAATATTCATCGTAGTCAAACCGTTCTTTGTACCTTTGCACATACGCATCAGCCAGACCCGCCAATGCCAGAGGATAGTCCACATCGAGTTGCAGTGCTCTTTGAAATTCTTTTTCGGCGAGTTCATTATCCCTGAAGGTCACACCATAATAGTAGTGACGTCCCTTCAAGTAATGATTGTAGGCGCGGGAGTCATCTGTTGGTTTTTGCTTCAAGGCTAATTGTTCTTCGGGAATAAGGTGTACTTCAAGAGCCTCTGAAATTCCGCGAGATACCTCATCTATGAATTGAAAAACTTCTGTGAACTGCCGATTGAATTGTTCCGACCAGATAACATCACCTGTCTTCTCATCAATCAACTCCACATTAATTTGTATTTGTTCTCCGTGACGTAAAAGCGAACCACTCAGTGCATACTGCACTCCTAATTGGGATGCGACATCTTTGGCTAGCAGATCTTTTTTTCTCAGGCGACGAATATCAGCACAACTGGCCACCTGAAATTCTGAAACATTGCGTAGCTTGACGGCCAGGTCTTCGGCCAGACCACTGGCGAGGTATGCGTCTTCTTCAGAGCCTATATTGTCAAAGTCTATAACCGCAAGTGACTTTGCCCTTACCACATCAGGAGTAAACCATTGTTTGAATTGTGAACCTCCCAGGATTCCAATAACAATCACCACCAAAGCCGCAACTACCCACCAAATCTTTGATACATTTTTCTTTACTTGTTGCTCTGAACCAACTTCAAGTCGCTTCAGGTCAGAGAGCATACCATCGGCATGTTGATAACGAAGTGATGGGTCTTTGGATAGAACTTTGTCTATAACTTGCTGAAGCTCCGCCGCTACTCCCGATTTGAAGCGTGCGATTGGTTCTGGCGTAATGTCGGTTATAGCTTTGATAATCGCTATATCATTATCACCTTCGAATGGTTTACGACCGGTTAACATCTCATAAAGTATCACTCCCAGTGAGAACAGATCAGCCCGATGATCAACATTCTTACCTGCTATCTGCTCTGGAGCCATGTATCCAACCGTGCCTAATGTCGAACCGGTCTTGGTCAATTTTTCTTCACCCAAAACCGTAGCCAAGCCAAAATCAAGAATCCGAGGTTTGTTATCTTGATCTATAATTATATTTGCGGGTTTAATATCCCGATGAACTATATCTACCGAATGTGCCTTGTGCAAACCTTCACAAATTTGCTTCGCATAGTCAACAGCTTCCGCACTCGATAGTTTGCCTTGCTTGATAAGGTCTTTTAGAGAATGCCCCTTAATATGTGCCATAACAAAAAATGGCCGTCCGTTAAACTCACCTACCTCGTACACCGGAACAATATTGGGATGGTCAAGCTTAGCCGCTGCCCTGGACTCACGGGTAAATCGTTCCCGTAAGTCATCATTCTTGATATAAGGTATTGACAAAAATTTAAGTGCCACTTGACGCTTGAGTTTGGTATCCTCAGCCAAATAGACCTCACCCATTCCCCCGGCACCGATTTTAGAGATAATTGTATAATGAAATACTATAGTCCCTTTGGTCATAACGATGTAAGCCTGAGTTCTGTCATCATGTGATTCATCTGTTGCCATAAATATGAATCCTCAATATTGTAATGAGTTATCAATACAAAAATAGTACATTCACTCTACAATGCAACATAAATTTAGGATAATTCAATTGTGACCATATTGTGACCGTTTTGACAACCCTTAAAACAGATTTGGTTGGCACATCAGTTTCGTAAATCGCAAAGAACTTGACAACCCCCAAATAATGTCTATATTAGTCTATGATAGTAGATGTATTCAAGATCCTTCACTAGGGCGTTAGGCTCGCAAAAGAAAGAGAGAGTAACATGTTAGCGAATCAATACAAGTCTGGCTGGCTTAATTCAATTAAGCAGCTATCGATAGCACTGCAATTAGTTGCTACTATCTTGTTGATAAACGGTTGCGATGACATTGAGAGAGGAATTCTCAGCCCCAAAGAAAAATCGAGCTTTGAAGTTGTACAACGTCAATCCGTTGATGAGCAGACGCAAGCCGAAAAGTTTGCGCCGTTACTTTTGTTTGATGAAGAGCAGGGACACAGTGACAATTGCTTCCCCATGGATGCCGGCGTTTACTACAAAGCACGACTCAATGGTAATCGGGGTCGAATACAAAATCTGGATAAACGTACTATCACAGTTGGTTTGAATCCACCAAGTCTCCCACAACCTCCAACTTACTACAACTATCAGAAGTGTCAGGAGATATTTAGAATATCTAATATGAACGGGTCAGCAGGTGACACAAGCATTACTCTGATCGCTGGCCGATCCCAGACAGTAGGTGATGTTTGTGCCACCATGACCGACTCAAGCATTTGGTTGACTGTATCTACCATTGATGGCTGGGAGATGACTGAACTTCATCTATGGGCTGGAACACAAGTAGATATGATGCCACGTACTCGAAAGGGCAATCCGAAGGTTGGTCATTTTCCCATCCATGCCTTCGAATCACCAGCTGTGACAACGTACACCGTCGAAATACCGTGGTCCGACTTCAGTTCCACGATGTACACTGCGATCCATGTAGAAGTGCTAAAGTCAAATGGCGACGGTACTTTTCAAATAGAGGGTGCCTGGGCTGATGGAGCCCGAATTGTCGAGAAAGGCAACTGGGCGACCTACAGTTCTATGGGATTCGAACTCGTCTCAAAAATCGAATACATTACTTATTGGTGGTTCTATGGTTGGCAAGATCAATGCGACGGAGTCTCAGGATCCCACCATGCAGACTGGGAACGCGTGATTGTCAAGATCGTGAATAACACGATAAATCGTGTTCTGTTCTTTCAGCATGGCGGTTGGTATGTGCGCAACCCGGGGCGCTACGATCTACCATTTTCGTACCACCCTGCCGTGTATGTTGGGAGGAAGAACCACGGTAGTTATCACTGGAACGACTACACCTATGATGTTCAAACCTGTTGCTATTGGGATGACCAGCGCGAGCCCGGCCCCTGGGGATCGTCTATGAAGCTCCTCAGCTGGAATAATCTGACCCCACTTCGTTCAGACGATGATGCTCCTGAATGGATGAGATACGAGGGGGAATGGGGTAGCACGAATCTAGATGACGGAATCTGGTCACCGCTGATAAAGCAGTATGTCAATGACATGAGCAACATACCGGGATGCGAAGGTGATGATGGCCGATGGTGCCACACCAGTGGTTGTTGGCAAAGTGATGTAGATTCCGACGATACTTTTTGAGTTCGACCCTGAGTGAGTATTTTAGTTTAGACAAATCTTCGGGGAGTGTGAGAAAACGTGGTATTCACTGCTAAATCACTGCGTCCAAATTGTGGCCACGAGCGTCGTATGTTATTGCATGATATTCAGCGATAGAAGCTCTTTATCCGCCCCCAGGTACTGAACTCGGTGCTGTTGGGCCATTCAGCCCCGGCG
>JAUVAR010000048.1 GCA_030591625.1 Candidatus Zixiibacteriota bacterium | reverse complement strand
ATCCGTAGCTTTAAAACGACAACTGTAATAGATTCGACATATGATACTGCATGCCAAACAGGAGCACGATTGAGGCAATGAGTAATACCCTACATAGGATAGGCAAGAACGTTTTTTCGAACTGGGCTGGTTTCGCTGTCAACATAGTTGTCTCATTTTTTATGGCGCCGTTCATGGTGCACTCTTTGGGGGATACTGGTTACGGAATTTGGATACTTGTCGGTTCGCTTACCGGATACATGGGGCTCCTCAATATGGGGCTTTCCCCGGCCATTGTTAAGTTTGTAGCCCGTTACAAGTCGCTCGGCGATGATCTGATGGTAAATCGGGTTGTCAACACGATTTTGGCTGTTCTTTCGATTGTCGCGGGGGTGGTGTTCCTGGCGAGTTTGGTCTTGTCATATTTCTCTATTGGTCTTTTCAAGATTCCGCCCGAGTTTAATAACCAGTTTCAGGTGCTCATCATCATTATTGGATTGAACATTGCGATCAGTTTTCCATTTGCTGGGATCGGAGCCTTGTTGGCCGCGGCGGAACGGTTTGACTTGAGTAACGCCATTCAAATTATCGTGTTTCTGCTCCGCGCCCTTTTTCTTATTATCTTTCTCAAACTCGGAGGAGGAATTGTTGCAGTTGGAGTGATTGTACTAACTGCAAGCGTAACCGAATCTCTTCTGAAAACACGATTTTCTTTCAAGCTCTTTCCGAAACTTGAGTTAAGTCGGCGCTTTGCAGACCGAGATACGCTTAAGATGGTTGCTGCCTTTAGCAGCTATGCATTCATCATGAATATAGCTTCGCGGCTTGCGTACCAGACCGACGCGATCGTAATTGGAGCCATGCATTCAGTAGGTGCTATTACCAGCTACTCTATCGGCTCGACCATGATAGAATACCTACTTACCTTGATAATGTATATGTCGACAACTCTATTGCCCATGGTTTCGGCATACGAATCTCAGAAAAATTATGAGAAACTGCGCCAGCTATTAATTATTGGCACGAAATACTGCTTAGTGGTCATTCTCCCTGTCAGTATTGCATACCTGGTTCTTGGGGAAACGTTCATCAATCTCTGGATGGGACCGAAATACGGTCCGACTTCGTCAAAAGTTCTTGCTATTCTAATGTGCGGGTACTTCGGACATCTCTCTCAGTCTGTGACCAACATAATTTTCTATGGACTGGGAAAACTAAAGTACATAGCATATCTCAATATCATCCTTGCCGTTGTAAACTTGGGGCTTAGCATTATTCTAGTCAAGAAATTTGGCATCTACGGCGTAGCGCTAGGCACCGCCATTCCGCTATTCATAAGCGGTTATATCATCTATCCAATTTATATCTGCAGAACCCTTAAGCTTGATTATCTGAAATATCTTCGCAAATCATATATTCGACCTCTTTTGGCATCGCTACCATTTCTGTTTCTTATTCTGCTTTGTCACTACCTGATCGACATCAATTCTTTTGTGCTCTTCGCTTTGGTAGTGGGAGGCGCCTGTATAGTCTATGGTATCGCAATATTTTATGGCGTGTTGGAATTAAACCACCGTAGCATTATTTCGCAGAAGGTCAAGAGCATACTGGCGGCTGTTGGTCTTGCCAAGAATGCCGATAAGAGATGAATGGAGTGACAGATGAGCGCTTTGGAGAAAAAGCCAGCATGCATAATATTGGGATTGTTGCTCGAAACAAGTCACGGGTCAAATAGTTCAAGCTCAGGCTCGGACTGTAAGAGTGGTTTGCTAAACGATCGAAAAGTACCATGTGACCAATGTCTTTAGATAAGGTTAATGATCGGAAGTCTTAACTGTTTTGATATTAAGAAGTAGGTAAGTGATTTATAAAAGAGATTGATATCTGAACCGTCGATCAAAAGTCAAAGAAAGGCTGCATATGACTTCTCAAATTTATAGTTGTCCTGTTTGTCGAGAATCAATTCAAATTATAGGAAAATCGCTTCACTGCACTTCATGTTCTATAAACTTCCCATTAGTAGAAAACATTCCTATTTTTTATAACATTGATAACTACTATGGTGAGATCAATCGGGAGCAAATGACAGAGCTAATTGAAATGGCTAAAACCTCCGGGTATCAGAAAGCAATCTCAGTTGTAATAGATAATCCTTGGGTACAAAACTATGTTCTGGACGAAAACCGTGCAAAATGGACCCACCTTCTGCCTCTGGATTCGAATACCAAAGTACTGGATATTGGCTGTGGATGGGGTACAAATACCATTCCTATTGCCCGGAAAGTCAAACATGTTACTGCGATTGATGCAACTTTGGAACGTGTGAAATTTGTTCAATTGAGAGCGGATGAATCTGGATTGTCAAACATTAGTACTGCTCTCGCGTCAGCCATGGCTCTTCCATATCCTTCAGCGTCTTTTGATGTTGTTATTTTTAATGGTGTGTTAGAGTGGCTCGGAGGCGACGATACAAAAAAGAATCCCAAAGATATCCAAATGCAAGCACTTAAGGAAGCTCACAGGGTTTTGGCGCCAGGAGGACTGGTTTACATTGGAATCGAGAACAGATTTAGTCTGCGCTATTTTCTTGGTCAGGTAGATGACCACAGCTTCATTCGATTTACCAGCCTTATGCCGCGATGGATGGCTCAAGCTTATTTTAAATTACGGACCGGTAATGATTACTTTATGCATACCCACTCGTTATCAGTGTACCGACATATGTTAAAGAATACTGGGTTCGCGATGGAAAATGAATATCATCCATGGCCCAATTACCGCTACCCCGTAGAATTCGCGAAGCTAAACAAAAGTGGAATTGTTAAGCATCTCAGTAGTAAAATTAATGAGTTGTCCTTCGGAGCCAGGCAATGGTTTTATTGCACTCTTTTACGATGGCTAACGTCGTGGGAGGGCAAAGGGTTCTTCTGTCATTCATTTTTGTTTATCTACAAGAAGTAACACAATGATCATGAAAACGTCGAGTTCAAACTGGACGAGCGTGACAACAACTTCCGGGCAAAATCAGGTATGGGAAATACACTAAGTGTCTAATTTAAGCTAATAAGTTAGGCTATTTCTGAATTTGCCGATACTATTCTTATGGTTGAGTCATTCATTATGATCCCGAAAGCGGGTTATGTTTTTGAAGTTGCTTTTTTAACAAGATACTCTTTTAATATCCAAGATATGAGCAGTCAGATAAGAACCTTTTAGGGAGTAAGATGTGAGTTTCAATAAGGATAGCCTAAGAATCGACGCTGATGATGTTGCCAATCAATTGATGAAGCAACTAGTTGTACAAGTCCGTCGCACTCTTCACAAGCAAGGGGTAGTTATTGGCGTATCAGGTGGAATCGATTCTACTGTCTGTGCCGCGCTTTGTGCCAAAGCTCTCGGACCAGATCGAGTCCTGGGAGTGATGATGCCAGAAACCGACTCCGCCTCGGAAAGTGAAACGCTCGCTCGTCTGTTGGCAAAGAAGCTCGGTTTCAAAGTGATCAAAGAAGTCATTACCGATGGCCTTATTGGTTTGCAATGTTACGAAAAGAGAGACGAAGCGATCAAATCGGTCTTTCCTGAATTTGATTCAAGCTACAAGAGTAAGATTACTATTCCATCTAATATTCTCGAAAAAAGTGTAGTCAATTTCTTTAATCTGACTATCCAAAAGGATGGTGAGGAGCCCAAGGTTAAACGAATGCCCCCAGCTGCCTACTTGCAAATCGTGGCCGCCTCCAATCTCAAACAGCGCCTTCGGATGACCACCCTTTATTACCATGCTGAGCGAAAAAACTACGCGGTGATTGGCACGGGAAACAAAGATGAGCACATGCAGGGCTTCTTCGTGAAGTACGGTGATGGTGGAGCTGATCTTAAACCTATCGCACACCTCTTCAAGACTCAGGTCTTTCAGTTAGCGAAGGCACTTGAAATTCCCGAGGAGATTTTGGAACGTACACCAACAACCGATACATATTCAAGTGAGCAAACTCAGGAAGAATTTTTCTTTGGGCTGGATTTCTACCGTATGGATATGCTCTGGTACGCTATGGAGAATAATGTTCCCGTGGCAGAAGTAGCAAAAGTTCTTGACCTTACAGAGGAACAAGTAAAACGAGGCTGTCAAAATATTCAACGAAAAATTATTGGTACTGAATATTTGAGAATGCCACCTCTGGAAATTGAGTAATCCCTTAAAAATGGCTAATCTGACAACTAATAAAAAGGCGAAATAGAGAATGTTGACTGAGACTGAAATGAAACAAAAGATTCGAGATTTCATCGCCGAGACATTCTTGATCGGAGACGAACAAGATTCATTCGAAAATACCGACTCTTTCATGGCAACTGGCATAGTTGATTCCACAGGTATTTTGGAAGTAGTCGGGTTCATCGAATCGGAATATGAGATGACTGTTGAAGACGACGAAATGACTCCCTCAAATCTTGACTCGGTAAATAATTTGACCGAGTTTGTAATAAGAAAGACGGGATAACAGCGTTTCGGGTGGAATCCCAGACATACTAATGATATGAAATTACCCGACCTTCTGGCTCAAGCTGTTGAACGCTATGGCTCCCGGATTGCCATCACTCACGAAAACAACCATCTCAGCTATGAACAATTAGCGGCCTGGGCTAACAACCTTTCGGAGCAACTAAGAGCGCTTGATCTTTCCTCCGGCGCGCGAATCGGACTATTCCTAGAAAACTCGTCTGAGTATTTGGCGGCATTCTGGGCCATATGTCAGTCTGAGTTCGTCATCGTCCCACTTGACACTTCGGGATCACCGGAAACAATTGCTTCTATCATCTCCGATTGCGATATGGAAGCAATTTTTGCCTCGCCAAGATTCCGGCGAAAATTTCCAGATATCATCAGACGAACCAAGAACCTTAAGGCTGTTATTTGCAGCTCTCCAACCGGTCTCGAACCGGACAGCATTCAGTCGGTGCTGATGGCTTCAATGCCTTCCGCTACAGACATATACGCTTCAAAACACCATGCACGGGATGATAACACTAAGTCTCTGGCGGCAATCTTTTACACCTCAGGATCAACGGGAATGTCTAAAGGCGTGATGCTCTCACATGAAAACCTTGTCACAAATACTATTGCGACATTGGAGTATCTTGACCTGACTGAGAATGACAGCGTGATGGTCGTTCTTCCGTTCTACTACATATATGGGAATTCACTCCTGCTTACCCATATCGCCGCTGGCGCGCGACTAGTGATTGACAATCGATTCATGTACCCCGAGTTAATCCTTGATACGATGCAGAATGAGAAAGTCACCGGGTTTTCAGGAGTACCATCAAACTTTACAATCATGCTCGGCAAATCGACACTCACCGAACGTGAATTCCCTCACCTTAGATATTTCACTCAGGCAGGCGGAGGGATGTCCCCTGACACTATCAGGAACTTGATCGAGGCCTTTCCAGATAAACAACTATTTGTCATGTATGGCCAACTGAGGCGGCACCTCGGGTAACATGGCTCCCTCCCGATAAACTGAAAGATAAACTCGGGTCGATTGGTATTCCGCTAAACGGAGTCCATGTGGATGTTTTGGACCCGGATGGACAGACCCTGCCCCCCAAACAAACCGGTGAACTGGTTGTTCGTGGACCGAATGTAATGCTTGGCTACTGGAAACAATCCGAGGAACAGGAGTTGGTTCTCAAGAATGGTGCTCTGTACACCGGTGATCTTGGTTACAAAGACGATGATGGTTTCCTATGGATTGTGGGCCGGTCCAAAGAAATAATCAAGTCAGCGGGTAACCGTGTCAGCGCTAAAGAGATCGAGGATGTCCTTTTGTCGTCCGAAGATGTACTCGAGGCGGCTGTGGTTGGAATTCCTGATGATCTTTTAGGTGAAGCGATTACAGCCGTCGTGGTCGCCAAACCAAATATGACCCTGACAGAAAAAGAATTAAAAAAACACTGCCAGACTCATCTGCCAATGCATAAACTTCCACAGAGATTTGTGGTCCTGAAAAATCTACCCAAACAGGAGACCGGAAAAGTGAACAAGTTGCTTCTAAAGGAACAACTTTAAGATATGTGTGGAATTGCTGGATACATTCAACTTCAGGGTGAAACGAATCCTGATCGTGGTCTGGTGGCACGGATGGTCGCTTCTATTAGGCACCGAGGTCCTGATGAATTTGGGATGTATATAGATCAGCGATGCGCCCTGGGTCACGCCCGACTTTCGATCATTGATCTGGCAGGTGGATCACAGCCGCTAACCAACGAAAATAATACTCTCTGGATCACTTACAACGGAGAAGTATATAATTATCTCGAACTGCGCGAAGAACTGATCAAAGCCGGACACAAATTCAAGACCAATTCCGATACCGAAGTAATACTCCATGCTTTTGAGCAGTGGGATATTGACTGTTTAGAAAAGTTCAACGGTCAGTTTGCATTTGCCATTTACAATTCCGAAAACGGCAGACTGTTTATGGCGCGAGACAGGGTTGGTATAAGGCCACTTTTCTGGACGGTGCACAATCACCGGCTTTATTTTGGTTCCGAGATCAAGGCACTTTTCTGCGAACCATCAATTCCCCGAACAATTGACTGCAAAGGTCTGGATGAAACCTTTACATGGTGGACATCGGCCGCGCCATGCACTCTGTTTGAAAATATAAACGAGCTGGAGGCTGGTTGCTGGATCAATCTGCAGGATGGCAATATCAAACACGGGCGCTACTGGTCAATGTCATTCCCGGTAGAATTTGATTATAATCGGTCGGTTGACTCTTATGCCGAGCAGCTTCGCGAACTGCTGATCGATTCAGTAAGGCTGCGGTTACGCTCCGATGTGCCAGTTGGAGCATACTTGAGCGGCGGACTTGATTCCGCAGTGACTACCGCCCTGGTGTGTCATCACAGCCAGAGCAGACTTGAAACTTTCTCGGTAACATTTGATGATAATGCGTTTGATGAATCATCGTTTCAGAATCAGATGGTTCGTCATCTAGGCACCTCTCACCACACAGTTCAAGCCGATTTTGGTAATATCGCTGAGTCATTTTATGATGTCATTCGTTACACCGAGCGACCAATTGTCAGAACCGCACCTACCCCCCTTTACCTGTTATCAGGACTGGTGCGCCAGAACGATTTCAAAGTGGTTCTGACAGGCGAAGGATCTGATGAAATCCTGGGTGGGTATGATCTGTTCAAGGAGACGCTAATCCGTCGGTTTTGGGCACGACAACCCGAATCAAAATGGCGACCCTCGATTCTTAAGCGGCTCTATCCAACTTTACCTGTTTCCGGTGCCAGGGCTTATCTGTTTATGGAACAGTTTTACAAAACGGGATTAACAGACTACGATCAATATCATTACTCTCATATACCACGCATAAACACTGTCAGCCAAATCAAGACACTATTTGCGAAGGATGTTCGGGATCGGATTAAAGAGCATGATGCTATCGGGGCTTACGGGAGAGATCTCCCTGATGATTTCTTTGACTGGCATCATCTCTCCCGTGCACAATGGCTGGAGATGCGTTCGCTTCTCGCCGGATACCTGCTGTCGTCGCAGGGTGATCGTGTTTCTGCCGCCAATTCTATTGAGGGACGTTTCCCATTTCTTGATCATCGACTCATCGAATTTGCGTCAACCATTCCACCCGGTTACAAGATTCGCGGGCTTAATGAAAAGTATGTACTCAAACGTGCCATGAAAGATAATATCCCGGCAAGCATCGTCAACCGAGTCAAGCAGCCCTACATGGCGCCAGACTCAAACTGTTTTGTGCAGAAGAATTCCCCTGAATACGTAGGCGAGATGTTTTCTGAAGAGATGGTTTCCAAGGCGGGGCTTCTTAGTCAGAAACCGCTCGATCGATTGGTCAAAAAGTGTCATCGACTCTCCGACACACATCTTTCATTCAGGGATAATATGGCCTTTGTCGGAGCCCTCTCAACTCAATTGCTCTGGTATCAATTTATCGAGAATTTCCAGATGCCGGAACCTATCAAGACAGATCAGTTCAGCGTATTGGTTGACCGGTCGGTTTAATTTGTCTTACTCGTCGTAGAAGCCCCAAAATTTATCGGCTATATGTAACTTTCACAAATCCCGGTTCGATGTCGGTACTATTTCAGAAGGACCATCTTCTTGGTCTTAGTATTCAAGCTTGTCTCAAGTCGATAGAAGTAAATACCCGATGCTACCTGAGAGCCTAATTCGTTAGTGCCGTTCCAAGTCTGTTCGTATTGTCCCTGCAGTTTGATACCATCAACTAATGTCGCGATGGTTCGTCCCTGGATATTGTAGATAGTGAGTCGAACATGCGAATTGATAGGGACTGAATATTCAATAGTAGTTGACGGATTGAACGGATTGGGATAGTTCTGAGAAAGCGAAATATCCATGGGCAGCACTTCATCGTCATTATACCCAAGGGCCAGTCCTACAAATTTAACGATGTTTGAGATATCGGACACGTTTCCAACTTCATCTATGGTCTTTAGGACAAAATAATAGGTACTTCCACCCTCAAGGTCACTCACTGTGAAGCTATCCTGCTGTCCCGCCGGACTCGGTGACGGCATACCAATAACCGAATTAGCCAACTCAAAGTTGTTGACCAGCAAAACAGAATCGGTTGAATACCTGAGATCGTAGGCCGATGCCGTTCCATCCGCACCGTCATCCCCGGGTGCCTCCCAAACTAAAGTGTATGAACTCAAGTCTGTAGCCGCTTCCACATTACAGAATCCTAACAAAGTGGCTGCCAATATGCAGACGCAAAAAACTGTGCCAATTTGAAACGCCCGCCCGCCGGAGCATCTATTTGATATTAAGCTTGCAATGAAATTCATTAGGTCATTCCCTTTGCTATCGGATGAACCCCATACGATGCTTCTTGAGGTCCTACTTCGTATATCGGACTTCCTGGTTCATCCTTTACATTTTCAACTTCACAGGGATATTTGCAAGATCGGTGCCAAAGGGGACTGTTAACTGTTCCTCGATAATAGTTTTTTTTGAAATCCAAAACTAAGCTTGAACCTCTTGTCTGATAGGGAATTAGCCGACTGGTACTTAAGCGGATAGAAGCATGATGCAAACATTGGGTGATCAGATGAACCATGTCATTGATGGGTCCTGATAGAATTTTAAACAACATTAACCGGTTAAACGCTCTTGTCATTCGTTAACCCAATACCTCTCATGACTTTGATGTGATATGTTCAAAGCAACATCAAAAATTTTCATTATGTCATAAAATTGACCATATAGCACATCTGTGATAAAGCCATTTCCTTTGGCAATAAGCCGAGAAAAGTCCCTAACGTCAACAAAAAATACACTTTTGTGAAAGCGTGAGTTAAAGAAAATTATCCAGAACTTGCATACAATTAGCACTCTATAAAGTCCACTATTTGACTCTCGGAACTGTATATATTGCCGAAAATTGAATATAATGCTATACTCTCTAAGCACAGTGAACGAAAGAGAAGAATGGTAAAGCTAACAAATGAAATACTGAATAACCTTTTGAGCCAGCGTATCCTCATCAAGGATGGTGCAATGGGTACCATGATTCAGGAAAAAGAGCTCGAAGAGGCAGATTTCAGGGGTAAGCTGCTACCAGACCATCCTGTTCCACTTAAAGGGAACAACGATCTTCTTACCTTAACCAAACCAGATCTGTTAAAATCTATTCATCTCGAATTTCTCGAAGCTGGCGCAGATATAATAGGCACTACTACTTTCAATAGTACTTCAATCTCACAAGCTGATTATCAATGCGAAAAATATGTCTATGACATGAACCGAGCGGCGGCAAGTTTCGCCAAAGAAGCCGCCAACGAAATAACTAATAAAACTCCGGATAAACCAAGATTTGTCGCCGGAGCTATCGGACCAACCAACCGAACCTGCTCCCTCTCCCCCGATGTGAATGATCCCGGCTTTCGTAATATTACGTTTGATCAACTTGTCACAGCATACACCGAGCAAGCCGAAGGTCTAATCGACGGTGGTGCCGACTTAATGGTTATCGAAACTATATTCGATACACTCAACGGCAAAGCTGCTATCTACGCAATTTTAGAAACACTCGAAAGACGCAACCTCGAAATGCCTCTTTGGATTTCCGGTACAATCACCGATGCAAGCGGACGAACCTTATCAGGTCAAACTCCCGAAGCGTTCTGGATTTCTATAGCTCATGCCGATCCGATTTGTGTCGGTCTCAACTGTGCCCTTGGTGCCGAAGCTATGCGACCACATGTCGAGGTATTGTCCAAGAACGCCAACACTCATGTTTCAGTTTATCCGAATGCCGGACTTCCGAATGAATTTGGTGAGTACGACGACTCCCCCGAACTGATGGCTTCGGTCATGACCGAGTTTGCTCAGTCAGGTTTTGTAAATATTGTCGGTGGTTGTTGTGGCTCACGACCAGAACATATTCGAGCAATTGCTGACGCCGTCGCCAATGTCCGACCGAGAAAAATCCCTGAACGAAAAAAAGCTTCTTACTTTAGCGGCCTTGAACCACTCGCCGTGCGAGCTGATTCCCTCTTTGTTAATATCGGCGAACGTACCAACGTGTCCGGCTCATCTAAATTTGCAAAACTTATTCGTGATGATAAATTTGAAGAAGCCCTCTCGGTTGCCGCCAGCCAGGTACGCAACGGTGCACAGATGATTGATGTCAATATGGATGACGCCATGCTCGACTCAAAGATGGCGATGGTTCGTTTCTTAAATCTTATCGCATCCGATCCGGAAATCAGTCGTCTGCCGATTGTTATTGATTCATCCGATTGGAATGTTATTGAAGCAGGCCTCAAATGTGTGCAGGGAAAAGGTGTCGCCAACTCGATCAGTCTCAAAGATGGTCTTGAGGAATTCAAACGACGGGCTAAACATGTCAGACGTATGGGAGCTGCAGCTATCGTAATGGCGTTCGACGAAAAAGGTCAGGCCGACACTTATGAACGTAAAATTGAAATTTGCCGTCGATGTTATAAAATCCTAACAGATGAAATAGGTATCCCACCGCATGATATTATTTTTGACCCGAATATCTTTGCAGTCGGAACAGGCATCGAGGAACATGACAATTACGCAGTTGCCTACATTGAAGCAAGCAAGACGATCAAAAATGAACTCCCCCATGTGCTTATAAGTGGCGGTGTCAGTAACTTGTCATTTTCGTTTCGTGGCAACAATGCCGTCCGCGAGGCGATGCACGCAGTCTTTCTCTATCATGCAATAAAACGCGGGGCCATGAGTATGGGTATTGTCAACGCCGGTCAGCTTGCAATCTATGACGAAATTGAACCGAACCTGCGAGAAGCATGCGAAGATATTATTCTTAACAAGAGCAAAGATGCAACAACCCGTCTTACCGAACTCGCTACTTCAGTTAAGAAAAAGAAAAAGGGATCATCGGAAGATCTTATGTGGCGCAATACAAGTGTCGAAGAACGACTCAGCCATTCGCTGGTTAATGGCCTTGTTGATTTCATCGAGAATGACACAGAAGAAGCACGAATAAAATATACGAATGCGGTTGAGGTTATTGAAGGACCACTAATGAACGGCATGAACATAGTCGGTGATCTCTTTGGTGCCGGTAAAATGTTTCTACCTCAGGTTGTCAAGAGTGCACGAGTAATGAAAAAAGCTGTT
>JAUVAR010000042.1 GCA_030591625.1 Candidatus Zixiibacteriota bacterium | reverse complement strand
ATTTCGGCTATTTAGATGCCGGTTGAATCCCTCTCAAAAAAGAAAATCCGTGTAGCAAAGATTGTTGCAGTTCTCAAGAAAGAGTATCCCAACTCAAAGTGTTCTCTGAATTTCAAAAATGTTCATCAACTTATGGTCGCAACAATTCTCTCGGCTCAATGTACCGATGAGCGAGTGAACAAAGTTACGCCGGCTCTGTTTCGTAAGCATCGTTCTGTAAAAGCGTTTGCAAATGCAAATATTAACGAACTGCAGGATTTGGTTTTTACGACCGGCTTTTATGTTAACAAAGCGAAATCGATCAAACGTTCGGCTGAACAATTAATCGAAAATCACAATGGTGATATTCCAGATAGTCTTGACCTGCTGGTGAAGCTCGCCGGAGTTGGGCGGAAAACTGCCTCGGTGATTCTTGGGGTTGGATTTAAAATAGCTGAAGGCATAGTTGTAGATACTCATGTTGGCCGAATAAACAGGCTTCTGAAGCTCACGAAAGAAAAAGATGCGGTCAAAATTGAGCGGGATTTGATAAAAATTATCGACCAACCGGACTGGATAGTCTATTCGCACATGATGATTGACCATGGCCGGGCTGTATGTATCGCTCGTCGCCCCCAGTGTACTGATTGTGTTCTGAGCGATCTTTGCCCTAGCCAACGGCTATTTGCAGATCGATAAAATCACTAAAATTGAATTTAAATCACATTGTGACGTAACTATCTCGACCGGCCGATAGTATATATAATAGCTATGATATATTTTCTTCTGACATTATTGGTGATTCTTGTGGCGATTTGGATGCAACGCCTGCGAATCAAACTGAGCCTCGATTCAGAGGGGGAGAACCGCCTGTTTGTAGGGTTGGGTAGCTTTGGGATCAGGTACGATTTCTCGGAAAATAGATCTGATATTGTCTTGTCTGGATGGAGGATGAAGCGTCTCAATTTGGATAAGAGAGAAAAAAAGAGAAAAAAGAAAGCCCCCGATGGGGATACAACCAAAAGCTTTGATCCGCTCGGGTTGGAAATTATCAAAAAGATATCAAAGTATATCAGGGAGCTTCCCGCAGCTGGAACTGCCCAATACCGTTATTTTTCTTCATTAATCAAATCAGTTGTTGTAGAACAGGCTAATGGCAAGGTCCGGGCGGGATTCGATCAGCCAGACCTGACCGGCCTTTCGTATGGGTTATATCAAGCAGTTTTAGGCGTAGAACCGGATTTGGCCGAGAGGTTTGCTTTTGCTCCTGTTTGGGATGAAGCATCGTTTGATGGTTCGTTGAATCTGGCCATTGCATTGCCGTTTCATCGGTTCGGATGGAGAACAATAGTTATGATAAAAGATTTGCCTGTTATGAAAATTGTCAAATTGGCGATAGGAAAGAAAGAAGGAGTCAAGGATGACTAATAATGTTGTAGAAATTCTCAAAGGTGTAGTCGGTGAGCTAAAAGATATGGCTCAGTCCGAATCAATTATTGGCGAACCGATTACGGTTGGCGAATTGACTGTTATCCCAATTGTCAAAATCTCTGTCGGTTTTGGTGCCGGTGGTGGACAGGGCGAAAGTGAAAAGACCGGCGCCGGTTTTGGTGGCGGTGGTGGTGGTGGAGCCAGAATTGAACCGGCTGCATTTATTATTATGGATAAGGATGGGATTCGTCTTCTTCCGGCCAAGAAAGGCTCTTGGGAAGGGGTTATCGAATCGGTTCCTGGAATCGCCAAGAAGATCGCTCGTTGGACAGAAAGTCTGAAGTCTGATAAGACCGAAGAAGAACCCGAAGTTGAAAGCACAGATGATTCTGACGAGAGTGAATCTAAAGACTGATATAATTGATAAATAAAAAAGGCCGGCTCTTTTGAGTCGGCCTTTCTTTTTGGCTATTAATCTATGACGTTTGTACGCAAGAGGATTTTCTTGTGTGTGATTTGAGCAGCATCATAATCAAAATATCGCTCTTCCATTTTAATAAAACCGATGCCTGGCACAATCCAGCTATGAGTGTAAGGCGTGATCTGATCGCTATAATAACTGTAGGTTCCAAGCCATCTGCCGACCGGTGTGCTGATAATGTTGGATTCAAGCTGTACTGTTCTATCGGACATGATATCTCCAATAAGAACTCCATAAGTTGAGAGCGTATCTTTTGACGGGATGTAGAACAGGGAAGCAAAATCATAAACTGCACCATGTTGATAATCAAAAATTGAATCATTCCTGATCATTATAGAATCGTTCAAATCAAACAAACTCCCAGTGAGAGTCCACCATTTGGAGCCTGTCGAATCAGTGAATTGACCTCTTACCATGACCGAATCAATTGAACCAATAAAGTGATCTGTATCCCAAACCGAATCAGCATATACCCAGTAATTACCAATAGCCATAGGGAGAATTTCTTCACGCTGCCAATTTTTGGGGAACCAGGCGATTTTCCAAACGTCGATGTCTCCGGCATCATCATGCACATTAAATTGAATTGCCCCATCACCACCAAATTGGCTCTTGTATTTTGCAACCAGATCACTGATATCGAATGAGAGAGATTGTGGTACAAATGCATCACAGGGGTCTTCAAAACTGAAATGACGGAGATATATTTCTGCCTCTGCGGCATCTTTTGAAGTCAGGCTATCGGGTGATGCGAAAGCCCAATAATAATGCGGCCGACATCCGCCACTATGGAGAACGTCAATGTTTAGTCTGTCATCATCGACCCAGAGTGAATCAAGAAAGTAGTCCTCAAGATATAAGAGTTCAGGTTGGCGGTTGGTTAATTCTATTGTTCCGTCGGCTCGATCTGGGACTGTCTCATTAGAAATAAGAACTGTCGCTACATATAGAGAGTCACAGTCACAATCAATATCTCGATAGGGTGAAAGAGTATTCAATGTGAATGTGTAGCCTGATTCCTCCACAGGCATATAATCATTTGTATCAGATGTTACTGTTGCACCAAACATTGGCAGGAGTATGTGCGATGTGTCAGAACCAATAACAACTCTTACACTCGCTTCTACCATACCTTCCCAAACACATAATGCAAACGAAGGGCAGCGGACATCTGTCACGCCATACATTGTTAATTCAATATCAGTATTCTCAATTGCCATCGCAACTCCATAAGGAAGTTCAACAGTGTCAATCATGATATTGGGTGGATCAAGAATTGTGTTACCATCGTCATCACTGCAACTGACAATCGAAATGATCATGAACAAAGATAGAATTGAAATGAAAAACAGCTTATACATACACCCTCCCAGGTTTATTCTTATTAAAGACGCACAGGCATTTAACCTGTGTAACCTAATAATATTCAATCGACTACCCTTATTATACGCGTATTTGTAGTCAAAAGGGTCCTAAACAGCCGGCTAATTTCAGGAATAAGCTAACTAAAGTCATATTTGTCAACCAGTTAGGTGGAACAATATTGTGCTGACCAATGTTATTGAGCAAAGTAAAGAATTATATGGCAGGCTGTCTGATTGTCTGGTATATTATGGATTGAATAATTATACGGATCGGGCGTAATTGCCTGAATCCTATTTGTAAAACGGAATTTACCGTTATGGCAGCAGCTGTTCATATATTGAACAGGATGCCGATAACTTAAGGAGTGGAAAAGAGTTGAATCAGAGTTTATTCGTTCTGATGGCCGGTCAGCCGGGCGAGCAAGGCTTGCTCTCGATGCTGCCGATGATGCTTATGATGTTTGGGTTGATTTATCTATTGATGATCCGACCTCAGAGAAAAAAACAGAAAGAGCATGAAAAGCTTCTGACCGAGCTTAAGAAAGGTGATAAAGTAGTAACTAACAGCGGCTTACTTGGAACCATTTTCGCCATTGATGAGAAAGAAGAACATATCATTCTCAAGACTGATGGAGAAACTAAATTGAGATTTCTCAAAGGTTCTATTGCTGCTAAAATAGAGAAGTAGGCTTAAGCCCGAGGAGTTATTGTGGCTGAGCGACCGATCGTCCTGTATGGCGACCCGGTATTGCGGGAAAAAGCTATTAAGGTTGAGGAATTCAACCAGGAGCTGAAAGATTTAGTGTCCGATATGGAGGGCGCTCTTAAGAAAGCTCAAGGTCTTGGACTGGCTGCGCCCCAGGTTGGGGTGGCGAAACGTGTATTCATCTTGGATTTGTCAGCCATTGACCTGAGTGAACAGATGCGGGTATTTGTGAATCCTGAAATTGTGGAAACTTCCGGAGAGATCGAATTAGAAGAAGGATGTCTCTCCTTCCCTGGGATATACCAGAGCATTATACGCTCCGAAAATGTTTTAGTTAGAGCGAGCGACTTGGATGGAAACCAGTTCGAAATGAAAGTAACTGGCATGACTGCACGGGCTGTGCTTCATGAATATGACCATCTCGAAGGGATCTTATTTATTGATCTCCTGTCGCCTCTAACACGTACTATGCTCAAAGGCAGGCTCAAAAAGCTTGTAGAAGCAGAATAGCAGTTCCCGCTGCGACCATTATCGTCATCTTTTGATGATCGATCGGCATCAATAAACCAGGGTTGTCTGTGGACAAATTCTATTCAGGTTGTAATAAGCCTTGTTTGGAAATGTCTGCCAGTTTGATTCTGTGATGCTACTCTCAGTTTGCAATTAGTAAACGGTTATGAAAGTTGTCTTTATGGGCACACCGGAGTTTGCACAACGGCCGTTGGCCGAGCTATGCAGTTCGGACCATCAGATCTCCGCAATTGTTACTGGATGTGATAAGCAATCTGGTCGCGGACGGAAACTTCTGCCGACACCATGTCGTCAGGAGGCTGAAAAGCATGGCATTCCAGTGCTGACTCCAGGTTCGTTGCGTTCGAAAAAATTGTACGCGTCACTTGATGCGCTTGGTGCAGATATTTTTATTGTCTGCGCTTTTCGTATTCTGCCGCGTTCGCTTTTCGATCTGCCACGACTTGGCTCGATCAATATTCATACTTCGTTACTTCCAAAATATCGCGGAGCGGCTCCTATTAACAGGGCTTTAATAAACGGCGATACCGAAACCGGATTGAGTTCATTCTTCCTGAACGATTCAGTCGATACAGGCGACTTGATTGATCAGATGAAGATTAGCATTCGACCGGACGACAATTTCGACTCACTCCATGACCGGATGAGCGCACAGGCTGGACAGTTCTTGCTAAAGACTCTTGATATGATAGAGTCTGGCAATTACCAGCCAATCCCTCAGGATGAATCGAAAGTCAGTCTGGCGCCAAAATTAGAACCGGCCGATGGTTTGATTGATTTTGATCAACCGGCAGCAACGGTTGTTAATTTTGTGCGCGGTATGTCAACCCGCCCCGGCGCTTACACCTGCTTTAGAGGTAAAAAACTTAAAATCTATGCCTGCATAGTGCACCCCGAAGAAAATCCCGCCCCGGCTAAACCCGGAGAAATTGTTGGGATTAAGAAAAGATTGTTGGTCAGTTGCAAAGATTCGATTATCGAGCTTTTGCAAGTTCTCCCGGAAGGGAAGAAAGTAATGGATGGTGTTTCATTCATCAATGGCCAGCGACTGCAGGCGGGTGAAGTTCTTGAAGAACTCGCTCAGGGGAGCAAGGAGAAAATTTGAAAAAAGAAATAGTAATAAATGTCACAGATTTTGAAACTCGATTAGCCATTCTTGAAGGTGGTAAATTAGTCGAGCTTCAGGTTGAGCCATCTGACTCGGATCGCATGGTTGGTGATATTTATAAAGGTAAAATTAAAACGGTACTGCCTGGTATGCAGGCTGCGTTTGTTGAGATAGGTATGGAAAAAGCTGCCTATCTGCATTCATCTGATATTGGTAAGATGGAAAAAAGCCGGTATGACGACGACGGTGAGGATGAAGAACAGGCTCCGGCAGAAATCATCCGAAAAACAAGACGTCAGGGGATCGAAAAAGTTCTCAACCGTAATCAGGATATCCTGGTGCAGGTGATCAAAGAACCGATCTCGACCAAAGGTCCGCGTGTCGCGACCGAGGTAACGATTGCCGGACGATTTTTGGTACTTGTACCGGACGCAGATCTTGTTCGGGTATCTAAGAGGATTTCTGATTGGGGTGAAAAACGTCGTTTGAGAAAAGTTATCGCACCACTCAGGCCGGAAGGTTTTGGTCTGATTGTGCGGACTGAAGCCGAAGGTCGTAGTGAAGCAGATTTCCGTGCCGACATCAAGAGACTGCTTAAGCTCTGGGCGAAACTAAAGAAAAAAGCAGATACCGAAGCGGCCCCGGCACTTATCCATAAAGAGGCAGAGATGCTCATTTCGATGGTGCGGGATTTCTTCACCGACGATGTTGACCGTTTGATAACTGATGACCGAACCGCATACAAAAAGCTTGTCAGCTTTGCGAGGCAGGTTGCTCCACAGCTTAAGGACCGTGTAGAACTCTACAAAGGTGATTTGCCACTTTTCGATCGCTTTGATCTCGAACCTGAGATTGACAAGATGCTAAACCGTAAGGTTTGGATCAAGAAAGGTGCCTACCTGATTATTGATCAGACTGAAGCGATGGTTACAATTGATGTGAATACCGGACGTTTTGTTGGTGGTCGTGATCAGGAACGAACGATCTATGAAACAAACCTGATGGCCGCCCATGAAATTGCGAGACAGATTCGTCTGCGTGATATCGGTGGTTTGATAGTTTGTGACTTTATCGATATGTACTCGCGAGATAACAGGCGCAAATTATTCGAAGCATTCAAAGCTGATCTTAGAACTGACCGCGCTAAGTGGGGCATGAATCCTGTCACTGAATTTGGATTGATTGAACTCACCCGTGAACGTGTCAGACCATCCCACATGGACCAGTTGTCAGAACCATGTCCGCATTGTGAGGGAGTGGGACGAATAATTTCGCGTGAAAATATGGCTACCCGAATTGAACGATGGTTCACACGGGCCAGAGCTGACGGCAAGCTCAGTAATTATCATCTTGTGGTTGCTCCGCAGGTTGCCGAGACGCTTTGCGACAATGGCTCGGATAGAGTTGTTAGAATTATGAAAGGTTGCAAGTTCAAGATTAACGTTGTACGAGATACTACAATTTCGCAGGCAGCTTTTAAAGTTTATAACGCCGTTGATAATTCTGAAGTAACAGCGAAATATGTTGTCTAAGATAAATGTCATTAACTGAGTGCAGAGATAATGTATGACCAGTTCAGGTCAAAATATTGAGATTGAAATCAAACTCGATCTTCCTAAAGAGGCCGACTACCAAAAAATAGTCGGCCATCTAAAACCATTTGATGCCCACCTCAATCAAACCAACGCGTTCTTCGATTCCAAATCAATGCAGTTATCAAATGCAAAATGGGCGTTGAGAGTTAGGGTTGATGATCATTCCGGATTAATAACACTTAAAGGGAAATCGAACGGTCAAGATGGTGCATCGGTTCGCGAAGAGATCGAATCTACAATCGAACGTTCTGTTGCACTAAGTATTATAGGTGGCAAAGTAAAATTACTCGATCTTGATGACCCAGTTGTTAACGACCTGAAAAATCGATTCGGAATTTTATCAGTTGAACAGACTCTGCAATTTTCAAATTACCGTCAGGAGAAAACTATTGAAGTCGATGGACAAAATATAACCTTCGAATTGGATAAATCTGAATTTGCGGGTGGTGCTATCGAATATGAATTGGAAGTGGAAGTCGATTCAATCCGAGAAATTGAACCATTTCAGAAGATAATTTCCACACTTTTTAAAACTCTTGATATCCCAATGATTCATCAGGATAAGAGCAAATTTGAACGTGCTTTAAACTATACCGGACTTTCTCCCCGCAGTTCCGAATAATTCAATCCCGCCTAAGTTGCTGTCGAGGTACATCTTAATCCATCTGACTCAATTTTAATTGCTCATTATGGCTCGCTTCAGTATAATTTCTTTCAAATCAGAAGGAGCGTTTTATGGCTAAAAGTGTAGAAGAGTTTAGAAAAGAACGGGAGGCTTTAAATGAAAAGATTCTCGCTCGCGACGATATAAATATGAAGAGATTCTTTGCGCTCGATTCGGCGGTTTATCGTGATGGAGCGCTTGATGAAAAAACAAAAGAGATGCTCGGACTGGTTGCATCACTCGTACTAAGATGCGATGACTGTATTGCGTATCATACGATACGTACGCGCGAAGTCGGAGTAGCAGACAAGGAATTTGATGAAGTGATGTCAATCGGACTAATAGTTGGTGGTTCAATAACTATCCCGCATATTAGAAGAGCGACAGCATTATGGGAAGAGACAAAAGCATGATCCGTTTACTTGTAGTTATTATTATGATGATTGTCATTGCTTCTCCATTGATGGCTGAGAAGAGATACGAAAATCGGTATAACGACCAATGGTACCTTGACAATTATCCCTTTATGTACCAACAGGGAAGATTCTTTACGTTTGAATCTGAATTTGATTGGCCCGATGGATTTAAAAGGATTGATTCATCCAAGCTATCTCCCTATGCCTATTGGGTTTCTAATATGCCGATTTGGCACAAAGATAAAGATGTTAGTGCTGGATTTAAAGGAAAAAAATATGATGCTGACGAAGTTTCACGAGTAATTCAGTTTCAATGGAGAACTCATAAACTTCAAGACAACGGTATTCCTACTCAGATGATTGGTGAATATCTTCTGAGCCGAGGGATTCAAGAGGAATGGTCAGTTGTATTGAATAAAGGCGAGACTGTAAGGTACAAAGATTTCCTTGGTGGAAAAAAGAAGATACACGGTCATACAGGAATAAGTTTTGAACCAACGGTGGCAAGACCTCATTCTGAAAAAGAATTTGGGCGCTTTGTTGATCTCTGTCTTATTAAGTCGACCTATAAAACTCTTGCATCCAATTGCGATTCGATAGATGCAAAAGCTCTGCTCCCAGGTGACCTTATTATTGGGCATAACCATAATGGTATTAAAGGAAAGAGCTGGGTTGTTCTTTGTGTTATAAAAAAGAAAAAAGAGCGACGGTATCTGGTTGGAGCAGGATGCGAAGTCCAGTGTGCTTTTCATATCCCTCTTTATAATGAAAACAGATCGAATCCATGGTTAACTCTTGATCAGGTTAAGGAACTTGCTGCCGATCAGGAATATTCTGGTTATTTCAGGCCTAATAATCTGCCCAAGTGATATATCCAGACTGACTTTTTATCTTTTTACGAATATATAGAGTTGCTATTTTCTTATTATGAAAACAGCAACTTTTTTATTATCAGCACTTATAATTCTAATTCCCGCATTAACCAATGCGGCTACCCTAACGGTTGAACGCGGGAATAATCTTCAGTCAGTAATTGATTTTGCCTCCGACGGAGACACTCTGATAATTGCGGCAAAAACATTTTGGGCTACTCCAAAAGAATTTTTAGATCCTCTCTGTGGCAATTGCGCTGACCCAACCGAAAAAGTTATTGCTTCGACCGGCTTCATTGTTCGCAATAAAGCTTTGGTGTTGATTGGTAAAGACCGAACAAAAACAGAACTTGTCACCAACGCTGGATATGGGATTTATTTTGAGAACAGTCATGGCTCAATCATTATGAATATGTCTATCACCGGAGGCATACGAGATGATGACGGCAATGCTACCGATGCTGGGATTGTTGTCAGGAATTCACGTCTGTTGATTGAGGATGTCGATGTGCGAGACAACATTCACAGGTCACCTGATTCGAATGTAGTAGTTGGAATCGGTGGCATATTTGGACGTGAAGGGGCAGATATTGAGATTAGAAACTGTCGGATCATAAACAATCAATGGGATGGTGTCGCGCTCTATCGAGGTGCTACAGCGTTGGTTGTTGACTGTCTCATAAAAGATGGACGAGGTGCCGGTATCGGTGTCACCTGGGATGCAACCTGTACTGCCTACCGCAACGAAGTTACCGGATTCTGGAAAGGGATCGGATCATTTGGCACAGCTGTTGTTATTGCTCGGAATAATATTGTTCATGATAATCTTGCATGGGGAATAATTGCAACCGGGCAGTCGTACATGGAAGCGGTAAATAATATCGTTCATCACAATGGAAACTGCGGTGTGGCGCCATGGTCACCGGATGCTCGTGGTCGGATAATAAATAATATTATATCTGATAACGGTTGGCGTGAGAAACAGATTTGCCCCTGTGTTGGTGTTTGGAATTATGGTGATTGGGCAAAATGGATTTATAGAAATAATATAGTTTTTGGTAATCGTGACGGCGATTATGAAGCGATTTGGGATCAAACCGGTATCAATGGAAACTTAAATATCGACCCGTTGCTCAAGACTGACAGCTCGTATCAACTTCAAGTAACATCACCTGCGCTTCATGCCGGTGATTCGACAATTTACAATCCGGATGGCAGCCGTTCACACATCGGTATCGATGGTGGTCCGCAGGCTCATAGGTAGCATTTAACGTCACATCAGTTACTGGTCGAATTCAATGCTCCTTTGAGGACCTTTGCTCATAATATTAAGATTGGACAAATTTGGTCGATAATCAAATGAAGTTACTAAACACAATTTACTCCCCTGATGGAGGTATTTGATGAAACGGTTATTGTTACTTTCAACCTTATTAGTGGTCGGACTCACACTCGCTTTTGTTGCCGGATGCAGCGATGACGATACCGTTGCGGGTTCGGATCAGAAAACTGTAGGCAACACCAACGACCCGGTGCTTGATATCATCGGAGCTCCATTTGAGTTTTCTCAAGAATTTTCAATTGACATGATTACTAAGCTATTCGACGTAATTGATGCAGTTGCGAATGATAATGGAAACCCTGGCATGCCCGGGTTCGACAACCGCAATTTGGGTTCATCTGCCTTAGCTGACTCGATGATGTTGACTTACCATTCTGATACCAAATATTGGTATTACTACTTTTCTGCTTCGGACACTTTTTATGTCGAGCAGGAAGATGGTAGTGATCTCCCGGTTGCTATGAATATGGTTATTATCGACTCCGTGCAGTTTATACATGGTACCACAATTGTGCAGTGGCCCGATTCTGCACTTTTGACTTCGGTAAAGATGGGGATTTCCATACAAATGACAGCCGACGACCAGAGTATGAATGTGCAAGGTGGCCAAATACTAACCTTGACTGGCGATCTTGGTGGAGGAACAGAATTGTTGGTGAACGGAACACAGGAATTGGAAACAAGTTTGAATATAGGCATGATGTTATGTTCTTTCTCAACTGATATGAGTGCCACATTCACTGATCTCGTCCTTGATGATGCGGTCTTCAATGGAACAGGTTGCCCACCAAGTGGAATAGCCTCGTACACCGGTTCAATCTCTGTAAGTTGTGAGGGTGATACAACTTTTACATTCAGCCAAGCCTGGGCAGTAACTCAGACCTTTGCAGGCGACTCCATGCATGTTGTCGTAGAAAACAATACTACTCGCTGGGAGTTTGATGAGGCATGTGATGACGTGCCAGCTTCTCCTTTCAAGTCAGGATTTGCTATCAACGAACCACGCAAGTAACTCATGTATTAAGCATATTGATTTGTCAAAAGGCACTCGGGAGTTATTCCTGGGTGCTTTTTTTATCATAAACCGGGAATTCTATAAATAATAATTATATATTCTTTGAAAATTGGTTATCTGGCCTATTGAGGGTGGATATAAAGGGTGAAATCTGACATTTTTGGTACAAATTATATGCTTTTACGGACTTATCTTTGGATGATGCTTATTTGACCTTGACATAAAAGAGTTCACGCCTATCTTTTCAATCTGGCAGCCAGATTGGCTGTCATCATGTTCGGAGGAGTGGCTGAGTGGTCGAAAGCGGCGGTCTTGAAAACCGTTGTGCAGCAATGTACCGAGGGTTCGAATCCTTCCTCCTCCGCTTTTAATTTTACTTGTATAAAAACAAAGATACAGTAACCTATCATTAGATTCTATAATTATGGAGCAAGGTATGAGCATCTTCCTATTTTATAAAAAGTATATAACTAAGTATTCGACAGGCAGTATCCTTATCAGTCTATTGATTATTACTTGGATAGTTTTTGGATATATGATTGCTTTTTCGATCCCCCAGGTAATGGAATATGCTGATGGGATGGAATTACTCGACATGAAACCGCTTGGGTATTCCCATAACTATGTTCAAGTATTGT
>JAUVAR010000119.1 GCA_030591625.1 Candidatus Zixiibacteriota bacterium | reverse complement strand
GGTCGTTTCAAACGCAGCAGGTGGGTTGAATCCAAAATTTGTCGCGGGTGATATTATGCTGATGACCGATCATATAAATTTCTTCCCCGGCAACCCACTTATTGGTCCGAACGATGACAACTGGGGACCACGCTTCCCCGACTGCTACGAAGTTTACAATCGTGGCTATATCGCAATGGCTAAAGAAGTCGCACTCGAACAAAAGCTGCGTTTGCAGGAAGGTGTTTATCTTGGTCTTACCGGACCATGCCTTGAGACAGCGGCGGAGTATCGGATGGTGGGCAGGCTTGGTGCCGACTGTGTGGGGATGTCAACGGTACCGGAAGTTATAACGGCGCATCATCAGGGGAACAAGATATTGGGATTTTCCATCGTTACTGATATGGGATTGCCGGATAATATGCATCCTTGTACAATCGAGGAAGTCATTCGCATTGCCGCTGGAGCCGAACCGAAGTTGCGCGAACTAATCGCAGGGTGTGTAGAGCGGATAGAGCTGTAACAGGCATTGCCTGCACCCGACGGGTGTTTTTCTCCTTCGCACCGTTTCGAGCGTTAGAGTTATGCTTTCCTTGCGACAGACTTACAGCAATAATGGCTTTGTTTGTTAAAATAAGCATTTTACGGCTGGTTGTCCCCCGTAAACGATACGCATAGACCTCTGATATTGACAAGAACAGTTGTAGCTTCCCGAACGTCACACCCGCCACGGGCGGACAAGCCCGTGCAGACGGGTGTCCAGACAAAATCGCAGGGGTCCAGGGCTGCGAACTGTTTTGAAAGTTTCGGCAGGTCTTGCAGACGGCTCGGCCGAACGTGTGACCTGCCGGCTAATTTTGATACAAATAGCTCCATACAAACCGACCTGCTATCACATTCTACATTTATTTGGTATTGAAATTGTGGGGGGTTAAGAAGATTTCTTCTTTTTCCAAACTTTGTGTAGTGCATCCATTAAAATATCAAGACATCTTGTGCTGACCAATAACGTGCTACGTTTGATTTGTTGAGGTTGAAGTTTTTCTGTTGATTACTTTCCTTCTTTTCTCGTACAAATGGTCCTCATTTATCCAAAGATGACAGAGACTACATGACCAACAAGGGACTATATGGAACAATATTGGATATTTCAGAAAATGATGATTAAAATAAAGAAGTGTCTACGTGCAACCTGATTGCTCTATCCTAATATTCTACTTAACTGTATTCTATTCATCGTTTTATGGGCAATGATAGCCTGTTTTGGCTTGACATTTATCGCAAAATCAGTATTTTTCATTCGCTGATATACTTATCTGGACTTGATTAACCGATACTTCATTATAGACAACCGGACAAACTCTATAGATCAAGACCAAAAATAGAATAACAAAACCTTTTGCAGAACTCAGGTCCCCCCCTGTCCGGAGCAACAAACATGATTAAATTTTTAACGTCCGCGGCGACCCTGGCATTTCTATGTCTGATTCCTATCCAATCTTCACAAGCTCAATGTCCCCAATGGTTTGTCTTTGACTCAGTAGTAGCTTCTACTTCTGAGCAGGCGGTTGACGGAATCGGCGATGTTAACAATGACGGCTATGACGACATAGTAATCGGGGCATCGGATGTTGAGATCAACGGGATGGACGGAGCCGTTTATGTTCACTCTGGACAAACGGGTGAGCTTCTCTATCGTGTGTCAGGGAGTGAATTATCGAGCTATCGACTCGGGCTGCAGGTTTCCCGGTATGCCGACATAAATAATGATGGTTACGACGATTTTGCAGTGCAGTCGGCCGCCAATACACATGTTCTCTCCGGACTCGACGGGTCAGAGATTTGGGAATTCCCAAAAGGAACAGCAATCGATAATGCTGGTGATGTGGACGGTGACGGCACCGCTGACCTTATTGTTGGTGATCGTGACTACACTTGTGTCACTACTGGCTGGGTTTATTACATTGGAAAAGCTGCTGTGTACTCCGGAGCGACGGGGTTAGAAATTCATTCATGGACAGGATACTGCTCCATTTATAATAATATTGAAGGTGACCGGATGGGCTCCGGCGTTGCGGGTATCGGTGATATTAACCGGGACGGTTATGATGATATCGCAGTCGGCTCGGCCGGTAGAGATGGGTTCGGAAAAGTAAATATTGGAATGGTTGAAGTATATTCCGGCCTGACAGGCGAAATTCTAAATCGTCCGGACTCGACACCATTTGTATTATACAGCTATATCGCAAACACTTTCTACGACAACAATTCCTTTGGCGGTATTGTAGCCAATGCTGGTGATGTCGATGCCGACGGATGGGATGACCTCTTGATCGGAACCGATCCGGTCGGGACTCAATCTGCCGGATTTGATTCAGCCTATGTTTACTCCGGAAAGACGGGTGAAGAACTTTACAGCTACGGTAATTCATATATCTCCTCCAAGTTCGGTACGGCCCTCGATGGAATCGGTGATATCAACTCCGACGGCTATGATGATTTCGCTATTGGTGCTTCCAAGATAAACCGGATTTATGTCTATTCGGGGAAGACCGGGGAAATTTTATTTCTGGAATCCAAAGCGTTACGATATGGCATGACTGTAGCCGGGGCCGGTGATATAAATAATGACGGCAAGCCGGATATTATAGTTTCGAGTGCAGAGGGAGTATTTGTTCACACTTGTATCTATCCCGATGCCGACTGTCTCGCCGATGCCGACCCGGACGGTGACGGCCGTGGCAATATATGTGATAATTGTCCCGACATTGCTAATTCCGGTCAGTGGGATCTTGACCACGACGGCCTCGGTGATCCATGCGATGATTGTACCGATACCGATCTGGATGGTTACGGTAACAAAGGTTATGAAAATTCTGGCTGCGAAGACGACAACTGCACCGACATTTACAACCCGAACCAGGAAGATGCGGATGCCGACGGTGTAGGTGACATCTGCGATCTGTGTCCGAACGATTATGATCCGGCCAACCAGGACCGGGACGATGATGGCTTTGGCGATGCGTGCGACAACTGCTATAGAGATGCAAACGCCGATCAAGCCGATCGTGACGGTGATGGGATTGGCGACATATGTGACATCTGCCCCGACGACTATGATCCTGAACAACTCGATTCTGACGGCGATGGAGTGGGCGATGGCTGCGATAATTGCCCCGACATTGCCAACGACGGACAGTGGGACTCGGATAACGACGGAGTGGGTAATAACTGCGACGATTGCACCGACTTGGACGGCGATGGCTACGGTGCATGGGATCCGGGAACATGGTTGACTACCTGTGAAAAAGATAACTGTGGCAGGGTCTATAACCCTGATCAGTCGGATGTAGATGAAGACGGTTATGGCGACAGTTGCGACATCTGCCCCGAAAATTATGACCCTTACCAGTATGACTGGAACTCGGACGGTATTGGAGATAGTTGTGTGACGATGATTGAGTTTCCACAATCCGACACCGCCTATACAGTTGATCTTGGTATGGGAGTTTCGCTGACAATTGATAGTATTTGGGGACCATCATTCGCCGAGATTGCGACAACGAATGACAGTCCACCCGCCCATGACGGTTATGCACTTCTGCCGGGAGGTGATGGAACTGTTTATCATATCGATGCCAAATGGCAAGCGTATGGGCCGTACGAAATTTGTATCCCGTATGATGATACAGAATTGGACGCTGAAACCGAAGCCGATGTCAGATTGTGGCACTGCCTGATCACATGGGTCGTTGCCGATCTACAATATGATACAACCTGGGTGGATATTACAAGCAGCATCGACACGGCCAACAATATCGTGTGCGGTACAACTGAAACTCTCTCCCCGTTTGCGCCTGGTCTTGCCTTGCCTGCGGGATGTTGTGTCGGTATCACCGGTAACATCGATTGCGATAATATTGAAATGATCGACATTCAGGACCTGACTCTTTTGATCGATTATTTGTTTATCAGCTATACAGTACCATGTTGCCTCGATGAAGCAAACATTGATGCTGCTGGGATTGTTGATATCAATGACCTGACCAGGTTGATTGACTACCTGTTTATCAGCTATACTCCACCAATGCCATGTCCCGAATAAAAGTTGTTTGAATTATTTTGATCCTGTGCCGTCGCTTGTTTAACGCATGCGGCGGCTTTTTTTATAATTAAAAAAATATATCTTTACTGCCATAACCATGGCGCTTGGATATGAACATCGAGTTCTAAATTTTTACAAGCACATCATCCTATCTCTCCTTAGATTCAAATAGATTGATTACAACAAATAGAAGGATATCATGAAAGGTTCGTTACATCATATTGAGCTCTATGTTAAAGATTTGGAAAAGAGTTCCGAGTTTTGGGGATGGTTACTTGGCAAGTTAGGATATAGTGAATACCAAAAGTGGGAATCGGGAATAAGTTACATCCTGGACAAAACATATATTGTGCTGGTTCAAGTTGAAGAAAGATTTTCTGATATTCCGTATCATCGGTGTAGGGCAGGATTGAATCATCTCGCTTTTCATGCCGGGAGCAAAGAATTCATCGACGAACTTACAGTTGAGTTACGTGACCAGGGCGTTACAATTTTATATGAAGAGAAGCACCCACACGCCGGCGGAGAGGATAGCTATGCTCTATTTTTCGAAGATCCAGACCGGATTAAAGTTGAAGTAAGCACTTAGTGATCACGCACTAAAACATTGCCGAACTCTTGCGTAGAGCATTTCAGTTTGGCATATTAGCCAAAACGTATTAACATAGTCCTGAGGAATAGCATGTCAACTTCTACTGCCAAAGATAAACCAAGCATCCCACAACGAGCAGACATCGCCCAAAAAGATACCTGGAATTTATCAGATATTTTTGAATCTGATGATATTTGGGAAGCTGAGTTCACGCTTGTCACCGCCGAGATGGAACAGGCGCGTGAATTCGCCGGACATCTGGCCGAGTCACCAGAACAACTCTACGACTGCCTAAAACTTCGTAACCAATTATCCAGTCGGCTTTTCAATCTCTATCATTATTCGCATCTGGCAAAAGATATCGATAACCGTGTATCAAAATATCAAGAGATGAACGAACGGGCAGCGGTACTTTCATCAAAAATGTCAGCTAAGTTTTCGTTTATTGAACCTGAGCTGTTAACAATCGATGAAGCTAAACTCAGAGAGATGGCCGGTAAGTTCAAAGTTGTTGATGAATTCGATTTCTATATCAGTGAGTTGATTCGTTCAAAAGAACATATTCGTTCTGAAGAGGTCGAAGAACTCCTCGCCAACTCTGCGATGGTTGCACGCGGTCCGAGTAATATTTTTTCAATGCTTGATGATGCTGACATAACGTATCCATCTATTGAAGATGAAAACGGTGTGACGGTTCAAATGACCAAACAACGTTACTCGAAATATATGGAATCGAACGACCGCCGAGTCCGTGCAGATGCATACACTCAATTCATGCAACCGTATAAACAATTTCGCAATACGATTGCTGCCTCGCTTGGCACCTCGGTGCAGGCCGATGTTTTCTACTCCAGGGCTCGTAATTTTGAAAGCTGTCTTCATGGTGAGCTTGACGGGGACAATATTCCTACGTCGGTTTATCATGCGCTTCTGGACACGACAGAAAATAAAATCAGTGGTTTGCATAAGTATAATAATTTGCGCATGAAGATTCTCGGGCTGAAGGAATTGCATCCTTACGATTTGAATGCACCATTGATACCAGATGAAAAATTCGAGATAAACTATGCCGATGCAGTTAAGGGAACAATCGAAGCAGTTGCTCCGCTTGGAACCAAGTATGAAGATGATTTGAAAAAGGCATTCGACGCACGCTGGGTGGATGTGTATGAATCAGAGGGAAAAGGTTCCGGTGCGTATAGCTACGGTAATCATAATATACATCCGTATGTGTTAATGAATTATAATAACACGCTCGATTCGATGTTTACGCTCGCGCACGAGATGGGTCATGCGATGCATAGTTTCCTTACGTCGCAGGTACAGCCATTTTCGAAAGCACATTATTCGACGTTTGTAGCCGAGGTTGCATCGACTTTGAACGAAGGATTGCTTTTGAATTTGTTGCTTAAACAATCTGATTCGGATCAACGCAAGATGTATCTTATAAATCGTTATCTCGACAATACGGTTGGGACATTTTATCGACAGGTGATGTACGCACGTTTTGAATTTATGATTCATGATGCTGTCGAGAAGGGTGGCGCTTTGTCGCCGGACTGGATGAGTCTGGCATGGGGTGAGCTGACCGCCAAGTATTACGGACCGGATGTAATTGTTGGCGAACTTGAGCCGTTGAAATGGTCGCGGATTCCGCATTTCTATAACACGTACTATGTTTATCAATATGCTACCTCGTATGCTGCCTCGCAGGCGATTTTAGAAAAGTTTATGGCGGGCGAAGAAGGAATCGTTGATAAATATCTTGAGCTGCTTTCCTCGGGCGGAAACGCACACCCAATTGAACAGCTGGCCAAGTGTGGCGTTGATATGACAACGGCTAAACCGTTTGAAAATACAATTGCGTTGTTCGACTCGCGTGTTGATGAACTCGCGAAGTTGGCCGGTGTTTGAATAAACAAAGTATTCGAGAGTATATATTCTGAGAGACGAATTGATCTCTTTGGAAACAGATAAACAAACGGAGGTTTTGTTATGGCAGGTGGTGCAGCGGGTGCAGCGGCGGCAGCCGCCGCAATTGCGCAGGCGACTAAGGCGTCGGGGGCAATAGTACGAATCGGACCGGATGATTTCAAGCGGATCGTTGAACGATGCGATGAACCGCTGGTGGTTATTTCTGAATCAAAGTTCTTTTCCACGACCTATAAATATCTGACAAGCTATAAAGGTTTGTTCTTCTTTACGAAGTCGAAAACTCAACTGATGTTGCCGGGCAAGACTGAGTTTGTTAATGCTAGCAATATTTGGATCCCGGGTTAATAGATGACAGCCAACGACTGTCTTTCTCCTTCGGACCGTATCGAGCGTTAGAGTTTTGATTGATCATTCCTGCGTTCGACTAAATAGCAAGAAAAGTTGTTCTTGTAGGGAAGGCCTGTCTTCAGGCCTGCCAATTGGCCATATATAAATCGTAAATGCAAAATATGTGGTGAATCAATAGCTCGAAAACTACCGAGTCCATAATTAACAGCTTTTGTTTCATGCGCTTAGACCGAATTGGCTTTGCTCGTGCAAAAAAAAGGTGCGTTGTAGTGAAGTGATGGTCTTTGTGAAGATGTAGCTATAGGGGAAATCTGGAATCTCCAAAGTTGCGTTAGGTCTTGCGGGCGGCTATGCCGGACGTGTGACCTGACGCTTGCTGTTGATTCAAAATTGTCTTGTGCGGTCAGGTGATTCTGCCTGACTGTTCTTTCGTTTATAAACAAACATC
>JAUVAR010000060.1 GCA_030591625.1 Candidatus Zixiibacteriota bacterium | reverse complement strand
TTTGATTATAGATTGAAATAGCATTCACACCGGTTGACAGATCGGTGAATTCGCCGTTGGGGTCAGAGAGGGTCAGAAGGGTTGAGTCAAGATGAGGTGTACGCAGATAGAATCTGACATCGCCGTTTGAATCGGTCGCCCTAAGAACATAACCAGAACTTGGAGCAAGTGACACATTCGTCTGGCCTGTGCCTTTGAGTTCAATGCTTGCTCCTTCAGCTCCAGAAAGTGAGGCTGCACTAAACGCATAAGGGACAGTTGAGAATAAATGACGAGGATATATTTCGGGGTCACTTCCGATACTAATTCCCAGATATCTTTCTGCTTCATCAAAAAGTCCTTCAGGAAATTTTAATATAGAACCGAGCTGAACAGAGAAGAGACCTTCTGCTACACCTACAGATGGATGCGGTTCGCTCCAGATTGGAGTAGCTCCTGACGAGGTAGCATAAATTTGGAAAGTTATTGAATGAACTCCACTAAGTGGAGAACCTGAGTCATCTGTCAGGCGACCCTGGTAGAACATTTCATTGGGGATTTCAGCAAAAGCAGAAATGCTCAGAAGCATAACTACTGCAATAATACTAAAAAGTATTGTTGATCTTTGTGTCATTTGTCTCTCTCCTGTCAATAAGCACAAGTATGTTATCGAATTCTATTAAAACAAAATATAATGCACATTTGCATAAGTCGGTGTAAGTCGTTATGTGATGTAAGTCGATGTAGTCCTGTCTCTAACGGAGTGTGAGATTCTCCGGTACTTTGAATAATATAACCCAAGCTGTCGTTATTGTCAAATCGAAAGTATAAAGTGAATGGGGGATATTTCCCACTTAACACCATTGAAATTAGAGATGATGGTCTTTGATGGCTGTCCGGAAACAATCCGCAATTTTTATAACATGGTGCAAGGTGACATAAACATACATTTAAGAGATCTCTAATTTGCGGCGTTATTGTCTGTCATCCAGTCTTGATACTGCATAAATTCAACATTATCCACCCCAAATTCCTCTGTGTGGGGTCTGTCTATGCAAGCTTGACAAACCGATCTAATCATAGTTCTTTGGGGGGGTCCAGAATTACGACAACTTAGCCCAAGGAGCATATTTGAAAACCGAGGATAAAAGTGCGGTCGAATATATCGACCTATTGGCGAAATGTGAGCGTTTTACAGCTTCTCGTGATATCAAGGCTCTTGGAATTTATCCTTATTTCCATCCCGTTCATTCAGCCCCCGGAGATGAAGTCGATATTGATGGGCATAAGTGCATAATGATCGGCTCAAACAACTACCTCGGGCTTGTCAATGACCCTCGGGTAGTCGAAGCCTCGGCTGATGCTGTACGAAAATTTGGATCTGGTTGCACCGGCTCAAGACTGCTCAATGGCACCCTTGATCTTCATGTTGAACTTGAGGACCGACTTGCTAAGTTTATGGGCAAAGAACGTGCCCTCGTTTTCTCGACCGGTTTCCAGACTAATCTTGGTACAATCTCATGTCTGGCCGGTAAGAATGATTCAATAGTAATAGACCGACAGGATCACGCCTGTATCGTCGATGGCTGCCGACTCTCTTACGGCAAGACTTTCAAGTATGGTCATAACGATATGGATGAGCTCGACCGAGTGTTGGCTCGTGTGAGGAGTATCAATACACGCGGTGGCATATTAATTATCGTTGATGGCGTATTCTCTATGGAAGGTGACTTCGCTAGACTGCCAAAGATTGTTGAGCTGGCTAAAAAATATGGAGCCCGCACCATGGTCGATGATGCTCATGCCGTTGGTTATGTTGGAGCTACGGGAGCAGGAACATCCGAGCATTTTGGTCTTTCAGATAAGGTTGATATTATTACCGGCACATTCTCAAAATCATTTGCTGCCCTGGGTGGTTTTGTGGCGGGAGATGATCACGTTATGGAATTTGTGCAGCATCATGCCCGTTCGCTCATATTCTCCGCATCAATGACACCTTCATCGGCTGCGGCTGTACTCAAAGTTTTGGATATTGTAGCATCGGAACCTGAACGAAGAGAACGCCTCTGGAAAAACGCCAACCGGATGCTCAGAGAACTAAAAACACTTGGATTCGATACTGTAAGTTCCGAAACACCGATTATTCCAATTGTAATTGGCGAAGACATGGAAACTTTTGAATTTTGGAAAGCTCTTTTCGATAACGGCTTATTTACAAATCCAGTTGTATCACCTGCTGTCCCACCAGGACAGTCACTTATCAGAACATCTTATACCGCTACCCATACCGATGACCAGCTTGATCGAGTACTCGAAGTGCTTGCTCGCATTGGACGGGAAAAAGGCATCATTTCATAAAATTATGGCAAATGTTGAAATTGTAGAAGTTGAATCAAAGGCACAATTGCGTCAGTTCATCAAGTATCCGATGAAATTGTATCATGATGACCCGAACTATGTAACCCCTCTCATTCAGGAGCGGTTGGACTTTTTTGACCGGTCGAAAAATCCATTCTTCAAAAACGCATGGGTCAAATTGTTTCTCGCTATGAAAGATGGCGAAGTGACTGGACGAGTAGCTGCAATTGTTAACTACAAACATAACGGCTATCACGAAGAAACAACCGGCTTCTTTGGATTTTTTGATACTCCCGATGATTATGAAATTGCTCATTCTTTACTCAAAGTTGTTATGATAAAACTGAAACAACAGGGTATGGATAGAATGCGGGGGCCGATGAATTTCTCAACCAATCATGAATGCGGTTTTTTAGTGGACGGATATGGGTCCCCACCCGTCGTTATGATGACGTACAATCATCCTTATCAGGTCAAGCTGGCTGAAAAATTTGGTCTGAAGAAAGTAATGGATCTGGTTGGATTCAGTATTACTGATGAGGATGGAATACCAGAGCGAATTCAGAAGGTTGTTAACCGGATGAGAGAAAGATCGAAGATAACAATCCGTCCCATTAGTATGTCGAAGTTCAATGCTGATGTTGAGAAGATTAAAGCTGTGTATAATAGTGCCTGGGCACCGAACTGGGGTTTTGTCCCGATGGATGAAGCTGAGTTTGATCACTTGGCAAAAGATCTAAAACAAATTATTGAACCAGAGGTTGTTCTAATAGCTGAGCATGAAGGAAAACCGGTAGCATTCTCAATCGCGCTGCCAGATATCAATCAAGTCTTGATACGACTCAAAGGTCGCCTGTTTCCAACTGGTTTACTTAAGCTTATCTGGCACACAAAAATTCGTAATAAGATTGATAGAGTGCGATTAATAACATTTGGTGTTATCCCTGAATTTCAAAAACGCGGGGTCGATTCTCTGATGTTTATCGAAACATTTAATCGTGGGGTGAAGCTTGGTTATTCTCAGGCAGAGCTTTCCTGGGTTTTGGAAACTAATGAATTGATGTGCCGCGCCTGCGAACAAATGGGTGCAAAATTGTATAAGAAATATCGTATCGTTGAGATGCCTTTGTAGTTTGCTCTATGTACTTTAAGTTATTATGAATTGTATGATGTCAAAATCGAAGAACTCAAATAGAATTTTCTGTATCGTAATTGCAACCGCTATGCTTCTTGCTATCGTTGCATCATGCACCAGTCGATACAAAGTTGATCTCTTCATGTCATTTGAAGAATCGCGTCGTAAGGTAAAGATTGAAGCGACAGAATATGTGCAGGAATCAACGCTGGGTGATCCGTATTCAGATGAGCAGGTAATTTCCGGGAAAGAGAATACATTAATTCTGCGGATTGGTACGAGGGGTGAAAACCTGACTGAAGGTAAGAAAAGTTTTATCCGCTACGATGAATATTTCAGAGCCAGGATATTTCTTACTCTGCCGGCAATACCTGTCGTAACAACATTACCTCTGAAAGATAATTCATTTGTGCAGATTATGGGGCGGTACGAAATTGATGCCATAGATAAGATATTCATTCCGGACTCCGGAACTTTTGTGATCGATTCAATATCTGGCGATAAGCTATACGGAACTCTTGACGGTCATTTCAAAAATCATTCGAACGATCTCCTTCGGTATGAAGGTCAATTCAGAGCAAAGATTAAAAGATAGACACGATTTAGAATTGGCGCAAATTTTCGAGTGCTACTCGGAACAATTTATAAGTTACAGCATCAAACAAACAAAACTGAACAAGCTGGAGCGACTTAGCAACCGATTCAAATGATCTTGCTGTCGTTGTCATAATAGTTGCGCAAGGTTTTATAGGAAACCCACCAACGCCGGTACCGAAGGCAGGAAGTGTAATCGATTTTATGTTCAATTTGTCGGCGACCTGTAGGGCTGAGACAGTAGATTTTTGAATTAACTCACGACTTGTTTTCAAATTTTGTCCCATGACAGCGGCATGTATGATATAGTTGAATTTGAGTTTCCCTGCGGCAGTGTAGATAGATTGTCCCGGCATAACCGGACCTTTGCTCATCGCTTCCTTTTCAATATTATCACCACCGGCAGATTTGATAGCACCGGCCACACCTGCACCCATCCAAAATTCATTATTAGCTGCGTTAACGATAACTTCGGTATCTACAGTAGTGATGTCACCCTGTATAACTTTAAGTTCAAACTTCATGCTTAGTCCATTTCATTTCGAGCTTTGTGAAGAGATAAGCTATAAGAAGACCTGCCGCCGAACCTAATAATCCACCAACGATTATATCAAACGGATAATGCACACCAACAAAGACTCGGCTGATTGCTACGACCGAAGCAAATGACAACAGAGCAATTCGCAATCTTGGAAAGAAAAACCAAAAATATAGTGCTTGTCCCAACGCATTGGTGGCGTGTGATGACGGCATCGACTTACCTCCGCCACAGTCAACTAACAGGTGAAGAGTTTGCATTGCACCTTCATGGCATGGCCTGGCACGATCAAAAAACGGTTTGAGCAGGCTTGATGAAAGTTGATCAGTTACTACAAGAACAATAATCGAACCTATAACCATCAAGCGCAAACGACGATTCCCTTTGACAAGTATCAAGATCATGGCCAACAGATAGAGAAACCTGAGATTATTATTGGATGTAATAATCGGCATAGCAAAATCGGTGATGACGTTTGCTATAGTGCTGTTAATAAAAATGAAAACAGCATGGTCTATCTGTTCAAGCCATTCAAGCATAAGTTGGTGGAGCACTCCGTAAGAATTTATTTACTGCTGCAAGTTTTGGTATTCCGGCCCGTGCACCCATCTTGGTGCACTTTAATGCGGCAACTGCAGAACCGAATTCAAGACGACTACGCATATCAAATTTATGCAAAAGCCCATAGATATAGCCGGTGTGAAATGCATCACCCGCCCCGGTTGCATCGACGTTGTTCACTTTGAACGCAGCTTGTTTTGTGAAAAAGCTATTTTCAAAACCTGTCGAGCCTTTAATCCCTTCGGTTACAACGATTGTACCAGGACAATAGTTTGCGAGCTTCTTAATAGCAGCTCGTGCAGATTTTGTTTTGGTGAACCCGAAGGCGTAAACATCTGCTACTATAAGATGATCGACATACTCAAAAACAGGCGAGACATCGTTTCGCATTGAACCGATATCAAAGGTAACAATCGCTCCGACAGATTTAGCCCAACGAGCAAGTTTTATTGATGCCTTTATGTCACGTCCATCAAGATGAACGATTTTGGGGATAGGGTATTGCGATAGTTTTAAATCTGCAGGTTTTACATTGATCGTTCGATTAAGCACGAGTGTTCTCTGCCCACTACCACTTTCAACAAAGCCAGCGGCAGTATCCGACGTCCCTTTTTTTGTAACAACAAAACGTGTATCAACTTTATCATTGTTAATTTCTTCAAGTCCAAGTTGTCCCGGATAGTCATCGGCGACGGCAGTTATTAAAGAAGTAGAATGTCCCAGTCGTTTGAGCCCAACCATAACGTTAGGTACCGGACCACCACCCTGTATTGTCAAACTTTTGCCATTTATTTTGCTCCCTGGTGATGGAAACTTATCTACCACAAAAAGCAGATCAAGTGGCATGATACCAAGACCGAGACAGTCAACTGAGTTAGATTTCAGAGAGTTTTTCAATCTTACCCCGTCCTTTAGTTATCTCAACGTATTGTGCTTCAAGTTTGGCAGATAATGATTTTCTGATAGATGTAACAACTTTCACCCGATCCGAAAAATCAGACTCAATCATCTGGGCACCAAGCGTAGTTATCATTTTTTGAAACCGGTCATAATTTGTAAAATCAAATTCGAATGAGTGCGAGTCGCAGATAAATCGTTCAATCGTGCCAGACATTTCAAGTGCTCCAGCGGCTGCATCGCTGTATGCACGAACAAGTCCTCCGGTGCCAAGTTTTGTGCCACCGAAATAGCGTGTTACAACAACAAGAATATTTGAAAGGGAACGACCGGTTATTGTATCGTAGATCGGTCGTCCGGCGGTGCCGTTTGGTTCGCCGTCATCGGAATACTTATAGGAAATGTTATCTGCAGGGCCGGTTCTATATCCATAGCAATGATGTGATGCAGCATGTTCACGTTTTCGAATCAGGAGGAGTTGTTCAAGTGCTGACTCTTGTGAATGAACCAGTCGCGTTTCTCCAATAAAGCGCGAACCTTTCACTTTTGATTCGCACTTTGATTCAGTTTTAATCTCTAAGTAAGCATCATCCATTTGATTCATTAAACCAGTGACTTTATGATATTATCAAAACGGTCGGCCCCTTCTATAGGTATCGCTCCTTCATGCATTACTTGAGCAAGAGCTTTCTCGTCAGAGAGCGCACCAGAATCAGGATCAACCAACACAAATAAGAGCTTACCAATATCATTACAGCAAGTGGCAATATCCAAAGCACGAACCGAGTTTTCATAAAATTCAGTTAATACAACAGCTTGCCCAAGTCCGGCAATCAGTCGGTTGCTCAAGCCGAAACTACTTTCATCAGCTTCTTTTTCAGGCAAGAATTCGCTAATTATTCCACCCTGGCTGACCACATCAATTGCAACCGGCATCGTTTCCTGAATGTCGATTTTGTCAAGGCCACCGTCGAGAACCCCGAACGAGTTTGACTGGGATGACTTGGCTCCCAGATGAACTGCTGCATCAATTCCACCGGCCAACGACGAGATAACCTGCACGCCACGCTTTGTCAGTTCACGAACCAGTTTGGTAGTTTTTTCAAGCCCTTCATTACTGGGGCCTTCGGTTCCTGCAATTGCTACAATTTTTCGTTTCGGGTCCGGTAGTGTCCCTCGTATAAAAAGTAATGGGGGAGGGTCGTTTAGTTCAAAGAGCTGTGATGGATATTTTTCTTCGAACCGATTGGTTATCTGAATTTCTCGGTGTGAAAGCATATTCTCAATATCGGCCGCTTCTTCCAAGCGAGACGAAGCCTGATCGACCAGGAAAGCAATTTCTTCCGGAAAATCATCATCATCGGCAATTTCCGAGACTGAGGCATAAATATTTTCTGAAACTCCATATCGTCGGAAAAGAGAATCAAATATACGGGATTCAAGTCCGGCCAGATGCACCAGGGCTATCAGGCGGCTGTTTTCGGAATATTGGCTAAAATCATTCATACCACAAATTTAACTGATGAAAGAGCAAAGTCAACTCTGACTATTAGTAGTTATGATAGTGATGCATTGTAAAATCGGGTTAATTTGTGTATAATTGTCAAATGACAAAACGAAATACATCTCTGTTCGGGGCAATATTAATACTTCTGGTCGGATTGGTCGGCTGTGGAGACGAGCTTACTTTTGAAGAATTAACAGCTAAAGGCAAGAAAGCATTCGTTGAAAAGGACTATAAAACAGCGCGAGAGACTCTTAAATCAGCACTCATGGTGGAGCCATCCAATCGTGAAATCCTTTATTTCATCGGCATGTCTTATCGTAAAGAATTTATACTGGATTCAGCTTTGTTATATCTGAAGAAATTAGATCTGCTCTATCCTGATGATCGCGAGACGCATTTACAGCTTCATGATATTGCTGTCAGGCTTGAAGATTGGGAAAACGCGCGTACTGCACTGGCTGGCCTTGTCAGGACCGGTGACAATATCGAGTTGTATTATGAAAAATTTTCTGAATATTGGGCAAAAGATGACAATCCATTAAATGGGTACTTTTTCATTAAGAAAGCTCTCGAAGTTAATTCAGAAGATCCAAATCTTTATATACAGGCAGGAAATCTTGCTTCAATCGTAAAGGAAGGATCGGAAGCTGTTGTCTGGATGGATTCAGCAATTACCCGCTTTGGTACTAATGATGCCTTTCTGTCAAACAAGGCTCTCTTTCTTGCTCGCGAATCGAAATATGATCTGGCAGAACTGATCTACCGTGATTTATTATCTCGTGATACAAGTTATATACCGGGCAAATTGAATCTGGCCAATTCGCTTGCATCTCAGGATGTTCAGTCGAAGAAACGTGAAGCACTCGTTTATTATAAATCTATTAAATCTCAAGCTACCCTTCAGATGATGGCCGAATTGCCAATCGATTCAATTATTACTGCTCTTGAAGTTGAATTGAAGTAAAAAAATATGGGTTGGGCGTTTCCTTTGCGGGAGCCGCCCAACCCAAGACTGTCCAAGGGACAGAGACAGGAGGGGAGTCTTAATGTTATCTTCTTGTATTCTTATAACATATCTAAGCAGATAAAGTTTCAATATTTGACATTAAACATCCATTAATCCGCTATTAGTGACAATAAGTTATGTCTGATATTAAGTTCTGTGTCCGGGTAAAAAAATATGGGTTGGGCGTTTCCTTTGGGGGAGCCGCCCAACCCAAGACTGTCCAAGGGACAGAGACAGGAGGGGAGTCTTTTGATATCTTATAATTCTATAACGTAGTTATGCTATCAAAGTTTCTATATTCGACAATAAACATCCACAAACCCCTATTAGAAAGCTTTTTATTGCCTATTATTTAAATAAAAGTCCCGATCGTCCCGAATAAGCGAACTAATTTGTTTGTAATCCGTTGTCGGAACTAACCTTACAACCTTTATTCGTCAAACCCGTCATCGGGGTTATAATCATTATCGCAATTACGATCTCGGTCATGATCATGATCAAAATTGTAGTCACGATCTCCGCTTCCATCTCTATCGCCATCATTATCGTCGCTGCACAAGAGTTTCCAGCGTCCCTGGAAGAAGCCTCTGCCATCACTGTCAGCAGAGCGGTATATTCCTTTTAACGCACCAATTTTACGTCGTTCGGCGGTATAAATTGACCCATTGAATTTGCCACCTGCATGTTCAAAGGCAGTCTGGTCGGCATGATAATTTGGGTGTGGTTCCCATGTACCACGAAGGAATCCTTCAAATCTTCCATCCGGGGCAATCCACTTACCGAAGAATACTCTTCTGGCATTTCTACTGTCGCTATTTTTTCTACCGAAATGTCCGGTCAAATGTCCTGTAATACGACCATGCTGGTCAGTCCAGGTTCCCCTGAAACGGCCATTGCCTGAATCATCAAATCCCCACTGGCCATTCAAGAATCCACGAGGACATTGTATCCGGTCAATTTGGAAACCATGAAAAGCTATAGCGTTTGAATCGTCGAGATAGATTACTGTATCAAGTGAAGCGAGTTCTCTGAGCGTAAAAGTACGGCTATAAGGTCCGGTTTCAAAAGAGACTGTAACAGGTTCCGGCCAGAGCGTATCGATTATCAACATCGAGTCACTAAGTGTATCGATTACCCAGATTGAGTCAATCGTTGGTAGTTCTCGTGGTACTAAAATATCGATAGCGAGACCATCATGATGTACGGTAGTAAAAGATTTCCACTCGATCAGTTGGCGCTTCAGCCGTGCAAGTAACTCATCTTGCCCTTCTTCGAATTGAATTACTTTTCTAATGCCAAATGCTCCTCGCGTAATAGAGAGCGAGCCGGACCAGTCGGTCTGTTCAGTTATGGTCGAATCGTAGCGTAGTTTTCCCCAGACCATGCGAAGATGAAACAACCTGGCGTCCATATCGCGTACTAATGAATCAGCCATTGATAAAGTTAGAATCGGATCATCATAATTGAGATCCCCGGCGTCAGAAGCGAGGAGAGCTGCATCACCAAAGCGAGGTTCTTCAGATGATGCGTCAAAGCCACCAAATTCAGATTCTAAGTTGAATTGACCAGTTTCTTCTGGTTCAATTGGTTGCTCGGAACATCCTGCAAAGAATGCAAGAGTGAGAATAAGTGAGAGAGTAAGTAACTTTTTCATTTATCTGTCCTTTCGGGAGAGACGCTTAGATTTTCATTTTTAGAACCAGAACAGCAGAAGGTAAACCAATGCTGTTATTGGCAGGTAATATTTTGACACCGTAGTGTATAAGAAGATTAATACATTTTTACTAAAGTAGGGGTTTTATTTGATAGATTCTGGCCACTATGATTGTGTGAAGCATGAAAGGTTGCAGGTCAATAACTTATTCGATTGACTATTTACTATCTACAATCTTATAAAGTTGTCCGCCTGCTTGTTCTAAAATGATGTTAGCCTCATTATGCGAGCATTGTTTGATTTGCATTACAATTGCAATTTTTACCGATCCGTTTGCTTTTAAGATCAATGAATCTGCTTCATTATAATCTATACTAAGAAGATCAATTAATATCTTCCTCGACCTGGCAGCCAGCTTTTCTGATCGTGCCTGTAAATCAATCATAAGATTACCAAGTGTCTTGCCAAGCAGGATCATTGCGGTAGTAGAAATAATATTGAGAGCCATCTTTTGGGCGGTGCCGGATTTCATACGGGTAGAACC
>JAUVAR010000315.1 GCA_030591625.1 Candidatus Zixiibacteriota bacterium | reverse complement strand
AATGTTGTGTCATCCAAATATTCGTTGTCACTCGGTGTAAGAGGAACAGCCAAAGCCGGAATGTCGTTGTCAACGATGATAGATCTTATTACTAATTGCAGGGAAGAGGAATCAGCTCCGACAAACTTGCGAACACCCCAGAAATATTCACCATCATCAAGTGCATCGGCAGGAGGCATCTCAAACTGGGTCGTAGCTATCCCACTATAAGAATGAACGATATCAGTCATCGTTTCATCGTTGGCGATATACAAAGAATAAGAATCAGCCCCGGAGTTGTCCCATTCAAATGTGTGCACACGGATTTGTGTGTACTGTAGAATAGCGGGTGAAAGGAGAGTTGGCGGGAAGACTGAATTCTCAGTTAACAAGGTGACAGATGATGTTACTGAAGTGCCATCTCCGGTTGCTAAAATATCAATTGTGTTGGTGGCCAAATGTGCAACTTCTGGCGGAATAATAATAGAAACATCAAGTGAAACAGTTTGGCCAATTGACATTGCAACCGTTGTGAATTGTAAACCGATATCCCATCCTAATTGGTCCGATACAGAGAATGTTATATTGTCGGGTGTATTACCATGGTTGGTCAAATTTAATTGATAATCGAATTGGTCGGGCGAGGCAACGGTGTCGTTCACTCTTTCTGATATCGCCAGTTCATAGTATGCATTTGTTCTGACTACTGTATTTGAAATGTCTGAGGCTGATGGGTTTGTTAAGCTGTTAACCTGACAGTAAATGATCGACTGATCTGTAACGATCGCCTCTTCAGGAACTATCGATGTGAGAACAAAAGCAGCTGAATCATACGGCTGTAAAACTACGATTGTATCTTTTGGGTTTTGAAGCCAACCGATGTCATCACCAATTAGAACATGCAAAGAATCTTCATTCGCTCCGACATTGACAGCATAGACTGTAGCTTCAACAGAAGTCCCCGGATCCGAGGAAACATCGCCACCATTGTAGGCAGCAACAGCTATTTGTGAACCCGGGGTGTGGGAAGAATCAGGGGAGAAGATCAGCGAATAGGCCTGTGGTCCGTTGGGAATATTTGTACCGGTTACTACCGCAGTCCATAGTCCGGCGGTAGGGTTATCAATTTCGACAGTCTCTACGTTATTGATATTGTCGATAGCTTTTATTGCGTTTGATTCTGGGTTGCTTGGGTCAAGAACCCAGGGGAATTCTTCGAAACCAAAAGGATCAACCAACTTCAAATCGATATTGTTCACAAGCTGTTGACTTGCAGTTGATGAGGCACCCGGGTCGTCCCATACAAGAGTAACCTTCAATTTATCCATGTTGCCGCCGACAGTAATGTCGTAAACCTCAGATAGACCTGTAGTGACTTCGCTCTGCACATACGATCTATCTCCACATGCAATTTTGATGGCCGCTTCGACAGCGTCAACTCGTCCATGTCCAAACGAAAAATCTGGACCAGGTCGACCGAGATCATCAGCCGTATTAATCACAATTCCTTTTAATGTTGATGGGAGGAAAGTCCCCACTCCATTTGTGGTTGAGTCCCATTGCTGGAGTAATAGAGCAAGAACACCTGCGGTTGCCGGAGTTGACATTGAAGTACCACACATCGATGTGTACCCGGTAGATAATTTTGTGCTTCTAACCGAGCAGCCCGGTCCAACGATATCAGGTTTGAGACGACCATCATCGGTCGGTCCCCATGACGAAAATGTTGTCATAGTTGAATTTGATGAATATATCGCTCCAACGGTAATAATATTTTTTGCAGTACTCAAGAGGCCGATTGTTCCATAGTCCCAACCGAGCGAGCCGCATTGATCTGATGATCCAGAACGCTGATTGCCGGCCGACCAGCAAATATTAATGTATCCGCCCTGCGAACCACGAACAATTTCATCAATAGCTGTATTTTTTGATGTGTAGTTACCGAGAGTATTATTGCATGATGAAATTGTAGCTGGATCTCCAACCCCATATCCCCATGAGTTTGTTGCAACGCGAGCACCACGGGTTTGAATCGCAAAGGCATATTCAGTATTCATTTCACCCGTTGTGCCCCACCAAAGTTGGGACATCAGTTTTGCACCGGGCGCCATGCCACGATACAGCCCATCTGATTCTGCGCCGTCACCAATAATAGTACCGGCTACATGGGTAGCATGAGTAGAGAGGTCACCGCCACCATAAGTGCTCAAGCGCAAACGGAAATCTTCGTGCGAAGCATCGGCTCGTCCACCATCCCATTCTGCCACAATAACATCAGCCCCGGTAAGATTAAACGGAGCTTCCTGGATAACGGCCGACCCATTGTTAACTCTGGCTACATTATTATGTTCTTCCGGTTCAGGCATAGCCGGTTCTATAAAAAGCACAGCATCTATTTCTGATATGCTTTCATAAGATTGGGTCCTTACAATCATCTCTATAATGCCAAATTCAGAAACTGTATCAATAATCTGCGCGTCATAATCAGTTTGGAATTTCAAGCTCCATTGATCTACTGATTCGTCCGGATGTAATATAATCGTAAATTGAACATCGTTGTCACCTCGGTAAGCCCATTCTCCAATACCATATTCTGATATCATTGGAGAGATTTTGTAGGATGGTTTGATTGGGCCTGACCATCTTATACCATAACGGTCAATCAAATCGGATGTGAGAGTCGTATTCAGGCGAGCGGTAAAAGTATAGTTAGGAATATAATTTAATAGATCAATCCCATCAGATGCGAGTTGCTCTTTGAGACCATCAGATATCGGTCCGTCGAACTGAATTAAAATATGACTATTTACAGAAGAGGCAACAGATGATGCAGTTCTCTGGAAGTCAGGGATAAACTCTCCGCTTTTAAGCATGATTGCAAAATTAGGAGCATCAGAAGCATTTGAAGGAATAACTATCGTAATCAAGCAGAAAGTCAGCCCAATCATTGAAGTGAGGAAATGCCTTAGTTGTCTAGAAATTATCATATATTCGCCTGAATATCCTGTTTAAATTAATCACATATTATTCTACTATAAGTATAACACCTGTCTCAGTATTGTCAACATATAAGCTATTGCTTGACTTGCTCTTAGGTTGGAACCAGGAAGGGAGACTTTAAGGCCCAAGTCGATAAGTATTGAGCTGAAATTGGTAGTTATAAACTGGGTCAACGCAGAAGAAGCATCTGTTTAGACTGGACGAATCCACTGGTTGATAGGCGGTAGAAATAGATACCTGAGGTTACTGCTTTCTTATTTTTATTACTTCCATCCCAAATGACTTTTTGTTCTCCCGCAGGGAATATACCATCAGCGAGAGTTACTACTTGTT
>JAUVAR010000157.1 GCA_030591625.1 Candidatus Zixiibacteriota bacterium | reverse complement strand
TCAAGAAAGGCTTCATTTTCGAAATGTTTCCCGCGTCCTCGTGTACCACGTCCATCTACAGAAATAACAACCCTGTCTTCTTCAGCCAGCATACTTCGAAAGTACTGCCCGACCCCGCCCCATTGGTTCTTGACAATCTGACTCGAAGGACCACCGTAACAATAAACAATGACAGGATACTCTTGGGTAGAGTCAAAATTAGAAGGCTTCGTTATACATGCGTTCAGCAATACACTATCCAAAGTTTCAAAGCTAAACTGCTGGGGAAGATTAAGAATATATTCTGATAATTCTGGAACTTCTTTCTGGAGCATACAGGAGACAAGCGAACCATCGCTATTAAATAAGTCTATCCTGCCAGCTTGATCAATTCGAGAATATGAATCATAGAAATAGCTGAGATTCTTTGTGAATGTCGCACTATGCCATCCCGACTCTGGAGTGAGAATTTCCTGCTCTGAGCCATCTATCTTAATTCGTTCAATATACTTCTCAAAAACACTCCCCCGATTAGATGCAAAATACAAATATGTTTCGTCAACACCATAGATATCGAGCACTTCCCATTCACCGCGTGTAATCTGCACGACTGACTTGTCACTAAGATTGTATCTATACGCATGATAGTGCCCATCACGAGGCGACAACCAGACAAAACTCCCACCAGACGGTTCAAAGAACAGTTCATTGTGAACATCAACCCAGCAACTATCAGATTCAGTAAACAATAATTCCGTCGTACCATCAGTTGGGTCGGCAACCAACATATCAAGGCTATCCTGCGCACGATTAAGACGTTCAACTAATAATGTCTTGCTGTCAGGCACCCATTTTAAGCGGGGTACATAAACATCCTTTTCCTCACCAAGGTTGATCTCAATCTTGTCCCCATTTTCAACATTCACAACCCAAATTGACAGATCAGAATTTCCCATCCCTGACTTAGGATATTTTACTTCTGTCATTTTCTGATACAGAGTATCATAACCTGTCAGGTCGATACATTTGATTTTTGATTGATCCTGTCGCCAAAATGCAATCTTACGACCATCGGGAGACCATTCGTACCCCTGTCTGATTCCAAACTCTTCTTCATACACCCAATCAAAACATCCATTGAGAATATCGTCGCTGCCATCTGTCGTAAGCTGACGACGTTCCCCTGTTTTTATATTCATACTATAAATATTGTTCTCATACACATAGCCAACTTGAGAATCATCAGGCGAAAACCGGGCAATTTCTACTCTCGTACTATCGGGACCAATTTCCGTAAACTTTCTTGCTTTAAGATCATAAACAAAACAGCGAGCATAGGATTTCTGTCGCCATTTTCTTTTCTGATCTGTTTCCAGCAGTAACATGCTGCCATCATGTGACCAACGATATGATGAAACATCGTATGTAGTAGTATCATCACCGAGTGTGAACAATCCGCCCGGTAATATCATCGCAGTATCTTGGGACTCAATTTCGACCAGGATGAAATCGCTGCTATCTTCGTTAATCTCCTGCATAAACGAATAAGATATTCCGTCAGGATGAAACTTCAGTTGTGATAGAGATGGAGCGTCGAATATTTTTTCACAAGAAATATCATCGACAGTCATACGCTTCAATTCTGAAGCGTGAACAGAATTGGGCATAACAGGGCTGATTACTGCGTTGACAAAAAGAAAAAGAAACAAGCTACCGAACACTAAAGGCATTCTTCGTTTGCTCATTCCGATGCCTCTCGGCACATTTTGTCGACACAATGCAAAACTGTAGCTTTGTTTCTCTCTATAAGAGTCAATCTTAATTTCACGTCCGCTTTCACCTGTGCCAAACGTTCTGTAATGCCAGACACAAAGCGCGTTGAATCCATAAAGAATTCGTGTGCTCGCTCAACTCTTTCCATTGATCGACCACCCGCAAACCCAACAAGCCCAGTCTGGAACCGACTTGGCATTCCATCGCATAGCGTATCATAATTCTCAAGCACCCAGTTAAACATAAACTCTTCATATTCAGGGTTATTCGATATTCCCCATGGAATTCTAAGAAGTTCCTGCGGACGCATCGCATCGGTCAGTGAATATTCGAGTGCGACTTTGATAAGACTGTCTGATCTGAATCGCCCTAATGAACTAAGATACATTCTGCGGTCAGCCGGCATCTTTGCATCTTCAAAAAGTTTCTGATATTGGGCAAAGAGTGCTGCATCGCCGTAACGAGCAGAGATTGCGATAGCTGTTGACAGTGTTTGCGGGTCTTTCTTATCGCCAGTTTCCACATAGCTCTGGGCCATTTGCTGCATATGATTCCGTAGATTCAATTCCTGTCCTTCATCTGAAAGCCATCCGAGTAGAGTTGTACGAAGATCCGTTACTGCAGGTGTTTCGCCCTCAGCTACATCCAAACCAATACGATCAAGAGCAGGCATCAATAGTTTTCTCATAACGGGTGCGTAGGCATCAGCATTGTTTTCACGAATAAATAATTCGTACATTCTGCCTAACCCACCAATTGCAGACGACAATACTTGAGGGTCGGGGTCCTGAGTAAATTCGGATAAGATTGTAAGATACTTGCCCCCATCCAACATCCCGGCATCAAATAACGCAGAGAGATTGTGCAGGAAATGTACTCGTTCGACTGTCGAAAGAATTTCGCCAGATTGCGCCGCCATTTCTATTAACATCTCCGGTGGCAGGTTCCATCTGTAATATCCAGTCGCTTCCGCGTTTGGAACTATCCAGAGTACTTTACCCTCAGCAGGAAGATCAACCGACATTTCATCTTGATCAAGCAGTACTTGAGTCGTATAAACCTGGGCACCATCCGAATAACGAAGCTGCATCAGAACTGGCCAGGTGCGTTTTTCTTCGTACTCGTCTCCAATGTTAGTGAACCTGCTGCGAGTCAGTTTTACTGTATGATCATCTGTCTGCTCAAATCCCACAAGCGGTACTCCACCCTTGAAAAGATAAGGTGCCATAAGTTCGCCAATATCAATATCAGCTTTTCCTGAGAGAGCAGCAAAGAAATCATCACAGGTTGCATTACCCCATTCGTTCTTTTTAATATAATCTACAACTCCATCTCGAAATTTTTCAGGACCAATCCATGCTTCAACCATTTCGAGCACTGCCTGTCCTTTTTGATATGCGAGGGCATCAAATAATCTTTCGAAGTTCTCATCGGGTCCAATCGACTGTCGCACCGGGCGGGTCGATGTTCGCGAATCAACTGTCATCGCATAATTCTTTCCACCTGTACTTCGAACCCTGTTACTGTATTCAGGAAAGACCTGATCAACAATCTTGTTGCCCGACCAGGTTGCGAAAGATTCATTAAGCCAGATATCATCCCACCACTCCATCGTCACCAGATCACCAAACCACATATGCGCCAGTTCGTGGGCAGTCGTTCCCGCCTGTCTTCGAATCTGTGACTTACTTGCAGTCTTAGGATCGAACACAAGGATAGATTCGAGATAGACAATCGCACCGGGGTTTTCCATCGCACCCCACCAATATTCCGGCGCAGCTATCAAATCAAGTTTCTTGTACGGGTACGGTTGTCCGAAATATTCCTCAAGTGCTTTCATAAGTGGAGCAGTAATCTCAAGAGCTGTTCCACAAAGATGGCTTTTACCCTTAACCGTTACAACTCTAGTGGGAATATCCATATTAGGAACATCAACCATCTCCAGAGGTCCCGAAGCTAATGCGAGCAAATATGACGGCATCGGTTTGCTCTCTTGGAAAACAACAGTCTTCCAACCATCGGCGATACTTTCTTCCAATACAGGGTCGTTGGTGATTATCTCATCATGCTCAGGTACTGATATTATAAACTGAAAAGGAATTTTAAATTCTGGTTCATCCCAGCATGGAAATGCTTCCCGCGCATCATCTGACTCGAACTGTGTGTAGATGTAATGTTCACCCTCAATCGAAACTTTGTACATACCAGCAGCACGAAGATCATAATTATCGGTGAATGAAACATGTAATTTATAATCACCTGTCTGCAATTCGGTATCGGTTGTAATATTCAACCTTCCAGATATACCAAACTCATACGATAAACCTACATCCCCATTAGGACCTTCCAACCGAACTTCATTCAAATCCATCCGTTCGGCATAAAGTTCAAATTTGTTTGTCACTTTCCTGACTTCGAGTTCAATCATTACAGAACCTGTATAGAGCGAATCATCCGCATCCATGCGAAGAAATATCTGCTGTTTGATCGGTTCTACATCATGCCCAAGCCGCTCAAGGGCCAAAAGATTTGGCGATGAAATCAAAATTAGAAAAAGAATGCTCCCCAGCACTATACGGATAGATTGATATCCACGAAGTTGTGACATGTTTACTCCTGCCTGTTTATTAGTCAGCCGTCGTTTCAGATTCTCCCGTATCTCTAGAAATTACGACGTGCATGGATTTGAAGCCCTAATTTACGCAATTATTGTCCTGATTGCAACCTGCTTGAAAAGGTTTTAAAAATTGCACTCAAAGGAGGAGTTTTCGAATCAATAGTACCTGTTACTGACCACAATAACAAAACATGGAGCTATTTCGGGCAGGATAATATTTTATTTCAAACTACTGATCCATGCAGTTACAAAAGAAGCATGTGATGGTTTATATCCACTCACACCAGCCAACCATGAACCGTTGCCACCTGCAACTATTGTACCATAGAAAGATGATTCAATCTGGAAACCTGTTCCTTCATCATATCCCAGCGGTGTATCAAGCGAACTTGCTGAACCTTCAGCAGTCATTTCGTCATACCATTTCTGATATTGACCTTCATTCGGAATTAGAAACAGCGTAAGTGTATCACCCTCTACAATCATTGACTCAAGATAGACATCATTGAGATAGCCTCGACCCAAATAAGCCTCAGCATGTATTATTTCTGATGCTGCAACTACTTCACCCAAAGGAAAGAGATTAAATTTAGATGGCAATTCGCTCGTTCCGGGCACCACTTCAGCAAAGTATGCAGCGAATGAATTTATGAACGCCTGTGTCGCTTCAGATTCATTAAATCCAGTTAATCGGATAAGATAACGACCCTTCACAAAATCAATGCTTGATCCAGTCTTAAAACCAGCTGACCCGTATGACACAATCTCTAATTCAGGGTCACGTAAAGTTGTGAACATTCCAAATGACCCCTCAGGTGTCGCAAACTGGTAAACGTCTGCAATAATTTCTACTTCACCAAGTTCGTAATATTCTGTGGCCACTTCACCAAGTTTGTAATATGCTGTGGCCACTTCTTCAAATTGATATAAGTGGTACACTTCAGCGCCACCGTTGATATACTCATAAAGTGATTCGCCAACGTATGTTTTTACTTCTGATGTTCGTGTAAGATTCAACGACTCAACCGATTCTGGCAGGAATGATTCTGCTTTCAGATTTTTTGTATCAACAGTGTCAGCATTTTCATCTCCACCACATCCAAAAATAAGTGTCATAGTGATGAAAGCTATCAGGATAATTCCAAATTGTCTCTTGGTCATTTTAATATTAACTCCTCTTCCCTGTCTAATCATTAACAGCTTGAGTTGCTGCTTCATATATCTTTTTCAATGCCACACCACTCTCCAAAGCGACAGTACGACAATCTTCATACTCAGGTGAAATCGAAACAATAACGTTATCTCTTCGTCCGATCTTTACACCTACCGTACCATAAGGCGTATTGACCTGAACAATCTCACGATCCAAAATCTCTCTTTCGACATAGCGTATGCGCAGACCAAACGTTGATGTCTCTTTAAACAGAAGATCAAGCATCTTCTGTTTGTCATCGGGCTGACACAATACAGAAAGCGAAACACCTGAACGATGTTTTTTCATCATGATTGGTGTTGTCCAAACATCGAGTGCACCTGCTGCGAATAATTGCTCACACGCATACCCAATTATCTCAGGACTATCATCATCTATATTTGATTCAATAAGAACAACATCGTAACTGCTCTCGGTGTCATCAACTTCACCAAGCATCAGTCTTACAAGATTAGGAATCTCAAGGTCACGACTTCCGGCACCGTAGCCTGTCTGTTCAACTTTAATCGATAACTTCTCACCAAAACTTTCAGCCAATGTGCTGATAATAGCCGCTCCTGTTGGAGTACAAAGCTCAGCTTCGATACCAGTTTGAACAGTAGGTTTACCTCTTAGAAGTTCCACAGTTGCAGGTACCGGGACAGGAATTGTCCCATGCTGGCATTTTACAAATCCACATCCAGTTGCTATCGATGATGCGACTACTTTATCAACCCCAAGCTTTTCAATTCCGATACAGGCACCTACAATATCAACTATAGCATCTACTGCGCCGACTTCATGAAAATGAACTTTGTCAGGAGTACTATCATGTATTTTTGCTTCCGCCTCAGCCAAACGTGTGAAGATTGCTTT
>JAUVAR010000267.1 GCA_030591625.1 Candidatus Zixiibacteriota bacterium | reverse complement strand
GAACAAATAAGCTTAGCAGTTTCAAAGCTGTTGTCAGATACTAAATTATTAGAATCTTATGGCTGGAACGGATATCAAAGATTCTGTTCTGAGTTCAAGCATAATAGAATGCTTGCATTAGTTGAACAATATTGCCAGGAGATAATTGCAGCCTGATATGCCTGAGACTATTTTAAAAAGAGCAGAACATCTGGTGAAAGACTCGTTCTTTCGCATCTTTTCTTGGTTGCTGCATCATGGTGATCCTGATTTTGCAACTATCGACGGTCATAATATCAGAAGTGTTCTTTTTATCCGACCAGATAAAATCGGTGATCTTGTGATTTCCCTGCCCGTCTTTGATGCGCTGCTTGAACGCTTTCCCAATATTAAAATTTCGATTGTTGGAACAGTTACGAATCGATCGTTAATTGACAACGATCCACGATTTGAAAAAACGTTCTGCTATAAGAAAAGTTTATTAACTGACCCGGGGTTGTTGTATCGTATTCGTAATGAGCGATTTGAAGTTGTGGTAGATATGATAAATGATGATTCGGTGACAGGTTTGTTCCTGTCTCAGATATTTGCTCCAAGCAAGCCACGAATTGCAGTCGGCAAAAAGAAATATCATAAATTTTATGATTATAATTTTAAAACAAGTGAAGATGAACAGGATCATATTATTGATGTAACCCTCAACCTGCTTCGTCCCTTTGGGATTGATCCCGATACAGTCTCTCGCTTTGCACCTCCTTATATCGACCTGACTGAACAAGCAATTGCTGCAGATTTCGTCAAAACAGTTAAACAAAATACTCAAACTATGCTGGTCGGGTATAATCTGTCGGCCGGACGAGAATCCAGGTATTGGGCTCCGGAGAAATCGGTCGCATTGGTGAAGCGACTAATTTACTCTCATGACGACCTTAAGATGATCCTGATTTGTATGCCGGATGATCGGGAGATAGCCCAACAAGTACGACGAGAAAGTGACGAATCAAAAGTGCATATAGTGCCCCCCAAGCTCTCAATTCGTACTATCTCGGGGATAATTTCTGAGTTGAATTTGCTTATTACGCCAGATACTTCGCTTGTACATATTGCACGAGCACATAATGTTTCGGTTGTGGGAATGTACCCTCGGGTTGTGAGAAATTTTAAATTGTGGCGTCCCTATGATCAAGAAGAGGGTGCGGTCTCATCCGGGAGCGAATTGAATATCTTCGACATTACTGTAGATCAGATGTACAGCGCTTTTTTGGAATTGCACCAGAGGGGAAAGCTAAAAACGTTATGAGTAGTTTATCCATTGTCATCATTACCAGGAACGAAGAAGGAAATATCACGCGTTGTCTTGAGTCGGTCGCCTTTGCCGATGAAATTATTGTGATTGATAGTCAATCAACCGACCGTACAGTTGAGATAGCCGGTGAATTTGGCGCGAAGACATTCAAAATTGATTTTTCTGGTTATGGCCCAGCTAAGAGAGAAGGGGTGAAGCAGGCTTCAAAGGAATGGATTCTTAACATTGATGCCGATGAGGCGGTCACACCGGAGTTAGCCAAAGAAATTAAATCAATAATCAGTAACAATAATGCAGACGATGGATATTTGATACGGCGTCGTACCAATTTTATGGGAAAGTGGATTTATCATTGTGGTTGGTATCCCGACTACGTATTGCGTTTGTTCAAAAAGAAGAGCGGCGATTTCGACGACGCTAAAGTACATGAAAAAGTTGTACTAAATGGCACTACAGGACGGCTCAAAGAAGACTTGTTGCATTATTGTTATAGCAGTATGGAACAATACCTGAAAAAACAGAACGATTACACGACTCTTGGTGCAGAAGTTGCCTTTAAACGGGGGAAACGAACCGGGTTGTTCGACCTTGTTTTGCGTCCGCCAATTAGTTTTATTTCACACTACTTTATTAAGTCTGGTTTTCGTGATGGGCTGGAGGGACTTATAATTTCCTTCTTGTCGTCGGTGAGTGTATTTATCAAGTATGCGAAATTACATTATCTCACTCGATCAAAAAAAGCCCGACAAACAAGGAATGAGAATGAGTAAAGATATTGAAATAAAAAAAGGTGACCGCATTTTAGTTAGTCGTACTGACCGACTCGGTGATCTGATATTAGCTTTGCCCTTAATTGAATCTATTAAACTAAGGCATCCTGATTGTCAAGTGGATGTGCTTGCGTCATTATATGCTTCTCCAATTCTCGAAAATAACCCGCATATTGATAGTATTATAAGGGTCCAGAATGATCAACTGCGTTCAGTTCGTCATTATGGCAAAGAGTTGTTTGGTAAAATCAGAAAGAATAACTATCAGGTGGCGGTTGTTGTTTTTCCGGATAGAATGATATCTCGCATGATTCATAAATCGGGCGTAAAATACCGTCTCGGTACAGCCGGACGTTTTCATTCAGTCTTTTTTAATCACCATCTGCTTCATACCCGCAAAGCTAACAAGAAACATGAGATGGAATATAATCTCGATTTCCTGAAATTCTTTAGTAGTGGCGAGAGTGTTTCAAGTCCGAGAGTTTATCTTGATGAACGGGAACTGAACAATGCGATTCGTATTCTCAAGGAAGCTGAAGTAAAAGGAAAGTTTGTTGTTTTGCACCCTGGTTCGGGGGGGTCGGCGCATCGCTGGCCGGTCGATAAATTTATGCAGCTCCATGAGAATCTAACCAAGGCTGGCTACCAAGTAGTTATAACCGGTTCGAGTGAAGAAGAAGAAAACTATCGTCGTATGGATCCTAAGCTAATATCGAGAATGAAAATATTAGCCGGACAAACAGACTTAAGAACACTGGCGGCTATTCTCTCACGAGCCGACTGCCTTGTTTCAAACTCTACCGGACCGCTTCATCTCGCTGCGGCAGTTGGTACCAGAGTTGTGGGGCTTTATCCGAGACAAAAAATTATGTCTCCGGTACGCTGGGGACCGATCGGAACCGGGAATCATATTGTTCAACCTCAATCGCCTGAGTGTGACTGCCCACCAAAGGAATGCCTTTGTATGACGACAATAAGTATAGAACGGGTAGCTTCAAGAGTTGAAAAGTTGATGCATGAACCAGACCTGGCATAAAGGATAGATCAGTTTGAATCTCGCCCAGTTTATAATCTATATCGAATCGTATAACTCAAATGTCGATATAGCTCTGATTAAGAAAGCATATCAGCGTTCGGATCAGGCTCATGCCGGACAAAAACGATTCTCGGGTGAGCCGTATGTTGAGCATGCCCTCGAAGTTGCTTTTATTCTGGCCGAGCTTCATATGGATTCTACTACAATTGCTGCCGGGCTGTTGCATGATGTGGTGGAAGATACAGAAGTCACTATTGCTGATTTGCGCGAAGAGTTTGGTAATGAGATAGCCGAGCTTGTTGATGGTGTGACCAAAATAAGTGCGATGCAGTTTACTTCGGTTGAAGAACAGCAAGTCGAATATTTCCGAAAGATGCTCCTGAGTATGGCCAAAGATATTCGCGTAATCCTGATAAAACTATCCGACCGACTTCATAATATGCGCACGCTTGAGCATCTCCCCGAAGAAAAGAGACTTCGGATTGCCCGTGAAACTCATGATGTATATGCGCCTTTAGCTCATCGTCTTGGCATCAACAAAGCTAAGATAGAACTTGAGGATTTATCCCTAAAGTACCTTGATACAGAAACATACAGAGAACTTGTCCAGCTCGTTAAGGATCGTAAAGATGAACGAGAAGACTATATCAGGAGGATTGTAGAACCTCTTAAAAAAGCTTTGGTCGAGGATGGGATAGTTGCCGAGGTATATGGACGAGCCAAGCATCTCGATTCTATTTACAGAAAAATCGTTGTACGAAAGGTTCCATTTGAGGAGATTTATGATCTTCTCGCTATCCGTGTGATTGTCGAAAATGAGCGAGAATG
>JAUVAR010000220.1 GCA_030591625.1 Candidatus Zixiibacteriota bacterium | reverse complement strand
GCGTGACAAATACGGCCGTCTGCTCGCTTATCTGTTAATCGATTCTCTCTACATTAATAGGGAAATAATTCGGAATGGATTTGGCTATGTCTATCTGTTCAAAGATACCGATCTGATGTCTGATAGAATTGCTACTGTTATTGAAAGCCAAAAAGAAGCTTTTAATAACAAGCTTGGCCTTTGGTCGATAAAGCGATTACCCGAGAAATTCTATCTGGCAACACAAGCCGGATTCAGGCTGCATCGACCAGAGTGCAGATCGATCACCAAAGCGATTCCGGGTAATTATCGAATGTTTCCAAATCGTGAAGAAGGGCTATTGTCTGGATTGTCACCCTGCCGAAATTGCCGACCTTAGGATTAGAGATAGTATCTACAATCTTAATTTTCTTGGCTTGCCTCGTCCGTTCTTTTGTACAATTATATAGATATGACAAAATCATTAAAAATCATCTCAATATGTCTGATTGTCTCGCTCCTGCCGGCTATCATTTTTGCTCAGGGTCCTCCCTGGGAGAGACTCAAAACTCCACCGGTTGATACCGAAGATGCTCAAAATGTACGTATTTGGATCGGTCTCGAACGAAAAGGACGATGTCGAGTTACGGTCAATATTGTTAATAGTCAGGCTGATACCGTTAAGCATTTCTTGAAAGCAACAATGGGCGGGGGGTATTTCAATTACTATTGGGACAAGAAAGATGATTCGGGGAATTTTGTCCCGGAAGGTAACTATCGATATGTCTTGAAAGATTGTGACCGGATCAAAGATCATTATAAGCTCAAAGTTCAATATAAACCTTGGGAACGGGAGTCTATAATATCGACTGTAAATTTAAAGAAAAATGGTATAATTGAAATCGATCTACTCAAAGACTCTGCTTTGGTAAATCTTATCATTGAGAACGTTCGAGGTATAGTTATTGATACTACTATTGTAGATTCTATAATGAATACTGGTCACCATGAAATAGTATGGCCTCGTAGTAAGAAACCATCAGGGAAATATACTGCTCGTCTGACTGTTGGGGATTATCAACAGGTTGCAGTATTCAGTTATAAAAAACCAAAAAAGAAACCAAAAGAATAATGAAATATAAATTTCTAATTGCTGCTCTACTATTAATAGGAGTTATCTCCTGTGGTCGTAAAGCTACCCGTCAATATAACTTCCCGGAAACGCCAACATCTACTCGTTGGGAAATGACCTGGGTTGATCCTTCGATAAGTTATTCTGATTCATTGATAACAATCATAACAGCTACAAAAGTTGATTCTATCTTTGTCGATAATGCCGATCCAACCTCTTATCAGATACCATATATTATATTTCATGTTGAATCACCGGTTTGTCCTGTCTCCGTGAATTTATATAATGATAGAGACCAGGTTGTTCTATCGTTGTTTCGCCAGAGTCTTGCTGTAGGTTTCTATAAACTTACATTCCATCAGGGCCGTCTTGATTTGAGAGCGGGAGGTCCGGCCGGGTTTATCTTACGAGCAGATGTTTGTGGAAATGAACAGACTGTTTCGCTTGTTCTCGACTGACGTTTATGAAGTTAGTCGGTTATCTATATTGTTATATATTTGCACAGGCTTAATGCTCCATCCCTACGTATCGTTGCCGATAAAGTAGGGTAGATACTGCTATCAGTATCTGGAAGGTGAAACTTACTTCAGGGAGTAAAAATGCCCAATATTCTTGTCGTCGAAGATAAGGATTCGATGCGTAACATGCTTTATGAGACTTTGGTCGAGGAAGGATACAGAGTTGATATTGCGGAGCATGGAAGGAAAGCGCTCGATCTAGTGAACAACAAGTCATACGATCTTGTCCTTACAGATCTACGTATGCCGGATGTTAGTGGCCTGAATGTTTTGGAAGGTGTCAAGGATGTCGATGTTGATACATCGGTTATCATGATGACAGCTTATGGTACAATCGAAGATGCAGTTGCTGCAATGAAACTTGGTGCCTATGATTTTATCACCAAACCGTTTGATACCGAACATCTTTGTGTACTAATAAATCGTGCTTTAGAAAACAGACGGATGGAAGCCGAGAACACACTTCTTCGAGAAGAATTGCTTGGTGATCCTGGCTTTGCTAATATAATTGGCAAGAGCCAAAAGATGCTTGATCTGGCCGGATTGGTTCGCAAAGTTTCTGGTTCGGATGCATCGGTATTATTGCAGGGTGAATCAGGAACTGGTAAAGAGCTTTTTGCGCGGGCGATTCATACTTTATCCGAACGAAAAGACCGACCATATATAGCAATAAACTGCGCTGCTATCCCCGGTGAGCTTTTGGAAAATGAATTGTTCGGTTCCGAGAAAGGTGCTTTTACAGGTGCTACTGCTCGCAAGATGGGTAAATTTGAAATTGCGAATACCGGTACTGTTTTCTTGGATGAAATCGGTGACATGGATATTTCGCTTCAGGCAAAACTACTGCGTGTTCTTCAACAGAAAAACTTCGAACGTCTCGGCGGAACCAAAACTGTCGATGTTGATGTTCGAGTCATTGCTGCAACCAATATGGATTTGACCGAACTGATCAAAGCAAAGAAATTCCGTGAAGATCTATACTATCGTTTATCCGTATTCCCGCTTCGTATTCCATCATTGCGTGAACGCGCTGATGATGTTGCAGCTTTGGTAGATTTCTTTGTGCAGAAATACTGCGTTGAGATGAAAAAGCCGCTTAAGAATCTAACTAAAGATGCGTTAGACCTTTTAGAGAAATACCATTGGCCCGGAAATGTTCGTGAGCTCGAAAATACTATCGAACGATCAATCATTTTGGCCGAAGGTAAAAAGATTACGCCCGAACATTTGGCGATTCGTTTGCGTCGCACCGATGAAATTCAGCTTCGTGACGGAGCCGGACTCAAAGAGATTGGTGCTTTTGCCCAACGAACTGCCGAACGGGGAACGATTATCCGAGTGCTCAAGGAAGTGCGTAACAACAAACGTAAATGCGCCAAGGTGCTCAAGATTGATTACACGACCCTCTTTGACAAAATGAAGAAATACGACATCGGTGATAAAGACCTGATGTAGAGAAAGAACATTTGTTAACCTCCTATAATGAGGTTACGGACCTGGTAACCATTACAGGTCCTTTTATATAGAAAAAGCCGCTCCCCACAAGAGCGGCTTTGTTTTGTTTTGGTCATTTACAATAGACACACAATCAAAGATTCATATTGCTCAAAATGGATTGAGTTGCTACCTTAAGGATTAAAATATTTCCTCCCGGTCGCTTTGATGCGACATCTGTGACCCTTCGAATGGCGACACGGGAATGTCTTATCTGAAACTGAAGGGCCGTTTGACTGCTATTATTGGTAGAACGATTAAAGTCATGCAAGAGTCTGTCATAAATCGAAGCGTCCCGCGTCTTAATCAAAACTATGAACCGCTCCCAGTCTGTTCGGCACGGCGGGCGTTCCTCCTTATGTTTCATGGGAAAGCTGAGATGATTGAACCGGCTAATGGGTTACGTCTTCGCACACCTACCACAAGTTATTCGTTGCCCTCGATTGTCAGACTCTGGCAGTATAAACGGGTGCCGTACAAGAAAATTATGCTTAGTCGCAAAAATATAATCATGCGCGACAAACATACCTGCCAGTACTGTGGAAGTATGCGCGGTTCGATGACTGTCGATCATGTTATCCCGAAGACCCGCAAGGGTCGTGACACATGGGAGAATATGATTTGTGCGTGTGTGCGGTGTAACAATCGTAAAGGTGACCGCACTCCACACGAGGCCGGGATGCGGTTGTTGAAACATCCAAGACGCCCTACGAGTATAACTTTCATTCAACGCCAGGTCGCCAACCCCGACCATCGCTGGCGCCAGTATCTCTTCATGGACTAACTGACAACGTCAGTTTATTCTCCTTCGGACCGTCTCTAACGTTAGAGCATTGATTTGCAGTTCCAGCTTTCGACGAATGGGGCATGAAGATATTCTTCGTAGGTCAGCGTTGCTTGCAATCTGACTTTTCTTCTGTAGGGCAGAACCATTATCCATTGTTCGGTTCTGCACTTCTACTTGCCCTTTTCAATCATCAATGGCGGCTCTGAAGACAGAACCACCCTACGAATGAAAAGTAAAAACAGGTGCGGGCGTCAGGTCACACGTACGGCAAAGCCGTCCGCAAGACCTAACGCAACTTTGGAAAGGGTTATGCGAAGAAGAGAAGAATGGCGGACGCAATAACCCTACAAGAAATATAAATATTTTGCAGTCCTTTTACGAAAAGAGTGGCACGAAAATATCACTAAATCAAAAAGAGTGGTGGGAAAATAGCTCAAAATCAAGATGTGTGGTTGTTATGTGGTTGCCCTGTTTATGTCATTCAAGCACTTAGGTTAAAATTGGGTTTGCTCGTGCAAAAAAAGGTGAGTTGTAGTGATTCGATGTTCTTTATGTATGATGCTGCTATAGGCGACCGTCTGAATTCTGATTCTATCTGATCTAATTTGATTTTTCATAAACATATTGCGACCTTTCACTCACAATATTGTGAGTGCGCACAGGATCAACATTGGAGTGATGTGGTTTTCGTTGTGTGTGCGGGAGGATGTCGTTGTTAAGAGTAACCCCATCCGCCTAGGCGGATGGGGTCCGGTTAGAAACTATTTCGGTGTATGGAATAATCTGTCGCAAACGGTGCTCATATTACCTATATAGGTTTTCGCCATAGACTTCTTAAACATCAGGTAATGAGAAAATTGACCGATAATATGACAGATAGGATTACTGTTAGAGAATCCTTACCCTTTAATACCTGTTAAGAGAGAAAACGCTCGGGTAATAGTGAAAGGACAGTTTGGTATTTATATGAATTTATTTTCTAAAAGTATTTTTGTCGGTATGGCATTTTTCCTCCTACTTATATTATTGCCATCTTTTGCAAGTGCAGGTACCG
>JAUVAR010000239.1 GCA_030591625.1 Candidatus Zixiibacteriota bacterium | reverse complement strand
TTCTATATTAGTTTCAAGAATGTCTAAATTGAGAATGTCATCGTATAGTTCTGGAACTGTATTGATAAATTCCATCAGGTCTGTACGAGTGATAATTGAATCTGCGGAGGCAGTAGTATAGAAAACTCTGGCACTCGAATCAGGTAGCAGTTCAAACGGTCCGACTGATAGCAGGAATCTTGAGTCTGCACCATTGGAGATATTAGAGGCAGCCTGATATGGTGGCTCAGTCCATACAGGATCATTGGGACCGATAGAGGAGGTCATAACTTGATTGTAGTCCCACTCGCCTGAGCTGAGAAGATGATATCGGTTTACATCACCGAGTGGCAGTCCGATATGACCGTTTTGGAATTCACGATAATTTTCTTTTCTACGTGGTCCAAAGCTACCCTGTCCGAGCACTCCGTTGGCCCACCAGTTGAAACTGGTATCTGTCATCGGGAAACTTGATTCTAAGAATGAGGCTCCAAATATACGTGAGACAGAAACAGAATCGCCCAATTCAAGACTAATCAGATCGCCGTCATTATCGACCATATATGCAGCTCCAATATCACGAATAGAACCAACTAAATCATCCAAGTGAATTTGAACTGAGGGGAGATAACCAATATCGGCATCAAAGAAAATACCGACATACGCATCATGAATTATATCATCACCAATATTAGTAATTACTAAATCGTAAAGGACAAAGTCATCGGCGTCTTCATCTGTGAAGCTGTAACTTCTGTTAGCCAATTTTATATTTAATGGTTGGTGGGGACGTCCAAAGTAATCAGAGGCATAATTCATACTTGAGTGAATAGTGTCGGTAAACTCGGCTCGCAGGGCGAAACCTTGTTTGGTGGGGTAGGTCGTTACTGTACCTTTTCTTTGAAATGGATTATATCCGGTAGGGGTCATTTCTCTACCTGTTGAGACTCCATTAATACCTGTTGATACCAGGGTATCTTCGCCAACAATGCCTCCTACCCAAATTCCTCCTCCATACAAGTACTCGGGGCCTGTCGTTGCCGGAACCACAAATGCGACATTGGGCCACTCAGGTACATTGCTTGTCGGGCTACCGTATTTCAAGCCAAATTGTCCAAAGCAGTTGAAAGATGCAGCGATTTTACCGTTTAGGTGAACCCCCTGAAAAGTAGGCCAATTGATTAGAGAGCCAGTGGCTGCTTTGGTACCAAGTAGAATATTAGAGAGAGGGGATCTTTCTGCTTTAGCTCTGGCCTCAAGTGCGATATAGTCAGCAGCTTCGGTTTCATGAATCAATGTGATGCTAATTATAAGAAAAATAAGAACGAATATTCGGAATTTTATCAAATTGACCTCTTAATTCATCTTCGTGCTCTCACTATATAGACGTGAATTAATCTTAAATGGTCAAAAAAAAGATATCCAAAATATTTTCGCTATTTATGCTATCGCATTGGGTTCAATAGGTTCGGCAGCTATATCATCGATATTATCGGTCTGATATGATACGGATACAGCCTATTGACTATATTTGAAAAAATAGTATATTAAATCCGAAGCGGGGAGCTTCGACACTTGTGCATCAATGCTTAAGCATCTAGTCTTAGTCCGTTTCATGCTGACAAGATATTTATCCAGAATTTCTTCATGTCTTGACTTCAGGAGCACACCCCAGACAGTCTGGTTAGCAATTAATTGTTAATTCCGGGTATAAGCTAATATGCTCGATTCCAGGTGATTAGTTTGGAGAATAAGAAAAAAATATTGCATTACAAACGAAATCATTCTACTGCTAATACTGATGTATTCGAGAACTCAAAAAGTTCACGTTTTGAGAATGATAATGATAGACTTGTGGACGCATCTGAGGGTGAATCTATGAGTGCAGATTATGACCTGCTTTGCTCGGTAATTGATAGTATAGCTGACCCGTTTGCAGTTATAGATATTTCTAATCTCAAAATAATAGTGGCCAACAAAGCCTGGCAAAAAGATGATAAGCTGGGTGCTTTACTGGAAATTCACCATGAGGAATTAATTCAAGTTTCTAACGAGACTGTTCGAGGGGTTGTAAGACCTACGAGTGTAGATGATGCCAAAAATGCTCGTATGTATCGGTTTGAATGGAGCATAGTAAAGCAATTAAAAATGGACCAGAAACTTCTATCTGTTACTTTCAGAGGTTCACATTCAGAAGCTGCAATCTCGTTGAGTGCAATTTCGAGTGAGAGACAGTATAAATCTATTTTAGAACATACTCAGGCTATCATATTTGTGATTGGTCAGGATGGTGCATTTTTACTTTCTGAAGGTAAGGGGTTAGCTTCACTCGGCTTGACTCCGGGGCAGGTTGTTGGCAGGAATGCATTTAAAATGTATGCAGATATTCCAGATGTGATAAAAGGGGTTCGTGAATCATTGGGGGGTAGATTGCATCAGTCGGTGGTGGAAGTTGGTCCAAATTCGTTTGAAACATTTTATTCTCCGCTTAAAGATGATGATGGTAATGTTACTGCTATGCTTGGAATGTCAATTGATGTAACCGAGCGTGTTCGGGCGGAGAAAGCACTTGTGGAGAGTGAAGAAAAATACCGCAAGATGTTTGAAAGCATGGCCAGTGGGCTTGCATATCATAAGATCATACTTGATGCCAAAGACCAACCGATAGATTATGTGTTTTTGGAAGTGAATGACTCGTTTGAAAAACATACGGGGTTGTTGCGTGAAAATATAATAGGTAAACGGATCACGGAAGTTTTTCCTGGTATTAAAGATTCTAATTTCGATTGGATTGGAGCATACGGAAAAGTAGCCATTGAAGGAATCTCCATTCGTTTTGAAGAGTTTTCAGAACCTCTCGATCGATGGTTTGATGTTTCAGCTTTTCAGATATCAAAAGATTATTTTGTCGTTAGTTTCATCGATGTGACAGAGCGTGTAAGGATTCAGAATGATCTGAAGAAATTGACTGAAAAGCTTGAGGATGAACGTGCGGAACTTGCCGGGAAAAATATCGCATTGAAAGAAGTTCTCTCGCATTTAGAAGAAGATAAGAATTCTATTAAAGAGCGTATAACAGAAAATGTCAGAGATCATGTTATTCCACTAATAGAAAGAATAAGGGGAGCTGATCATGAGCAGCAGGATAAGCAGATTGATATGCTCAAAAGAGATTTACTTGCTGTCGCATCTCCATTTATGCAACAGGTGAAAGATAAATTTAATAACCTTTCCCCACGTGAACTTGAAATTTGCAAGATGGTAAAAAACGGGCATTCATCGAAGGAAATTGCAGAACTTCTGTCGGTGTCGGTGTTGACTGTGCATAAACATCGTGAGATGGTTAGAAAGAAACTTGGGATCAAAAATAGTGATGTAAAACTTAAGCCGTTCCTTGATTCGGTGGGAGATATAGATTCACCTTAACTTATCATTGCCCAAATTATTTATTTCATAAGATAGAAACGGGAGAGTGAATTGTCACTCTCCCGTTTTATGTTTGCAATATTAGTTTGAGGGGATGTCGGCAGTTAACCAGAAATCACGCGGGTAGAGACGGTGCAGTTCGGTTGTTTCTCCTTCAGCTTTCTTAATATATTTTTCATATCCTGCGAGCTGTTTTTCGGGACCGATCAGGAAGTAATACGCATTTGATCTTGCTGCCGCATCGGCTGCCGAAACACCGTAACCAGGGAGGACTTCTCCGTAAGTTTCCGGCATCAGGTTATGAAGTTTATCATAAAGATTATCTGACTTGCTGAGTTCGAGGATTGACAGCCTGAATTCCTTAACTACATCCGGTGTGACACCATCTGCGATATCGGAGGCCATCGCTTCTCCGCGAGTGGTGTATCTTCCACCTGAACGGACTCCCGAGAATGTCTGGGCAACAGCATAGGCGGCCAGAGAAGTGTCGTACGGGGCGTTGTTGAGTTGATCGACCACAAACTGCATTGTCTGACCGAGGTCGGGACATCGTTCGGCGTAATATATGATTCTTCCTTGATTGATACTTGACCGGAGGCCGTTTGAATAGGCAAGACCTGCTCCCCAGGTTTTCATGAACATACTGTGGGCACCACCTCCGCCATAGAGTCGGGCCGAGAGGAAGCGCAGGAGTTTATCTGGATCGGTGTCACCGTAGGTGGCACCTTCGGAGTTGTTAATATGAACTCCGTTGCGGGAGCCTTCATTAACGAGTCCAACGAAAATTGGTCGGTTAGTATTGTTTGTGCGTTCCTGTAAACGTGCTACGATTGTAGGTGTTGTATCATAAGTTGACTTTGTGGCCGGTTCGTCCGAGAGTTTATTTATGATATCGTGTAGCGCATCTCTTATAATCGACTGGCTTTCGCCCGATCCGACAACAAAAGCACGGACATTATCTTTCTTCCTGATAGATTCTAAAATAAGCTTGATATTATCAAGTACTTGAGCCGGATGAACCGCTAAATCCTGTGCAATCTGCACACAGAGATA
>JAUVAR010000155.1 GCA_030591625.1 Candidatus Zixiibacteriota bacterium | reverse complement strand
CCTCTTTGGTGTGCTAATGCTTACCCGTCTTTCCGGGAAATATTCCTGGGTGTCTCGTGTTTCACTTGCCTTTGTAATGGGTGTAACTTCCGGAATATTTCTGATAGCGCAGCTGCATGGCACCGTATTGCCCCACCTTCAGGCGACAATGATTTCACTTGGTGGAGAAGATGGCTATATATCATTTCTTCTGTCGTTGGTTGTGATTGTTGGAGTAATATCTACGCTCATTTATTTCTATTTTTCGAAAGAGCACAAGGGTGCGGTTGGTGTGACGGCCAAAGTTGGTATCTGGTTTATCATGACCGCTTTTGGAGCCCATTTTGGTTTTACTGTAATGGGTCGTGTATCGCTCTTGATTGGACGGGTTCAGTTTCTTATCGAGGACTGGATCGGAATGTATGTGTAGATAGTGTTTTTTTTGGGAGAGCGATATCCCCAATTTATTCGTGACGATAGCCTTTCTTCTTTGTATAATTTCACAGCTATTGTAATAACATCTGAAATATTATTTTTCGGAGTGATAAGATGAAATTCATTTCTGTTATAATTCTATCTGTAATTTTGTTGTCTGGATGCGGGTATGATCCATCCAACCCACCATATGACACCAAAATCAATCCAGAAGGTTTCCCCGATGATGCCCTGGTTCTCCTTGACCAGATTGAATCGAATAGCCTTAAGACGCTTGAAGATATCACTCTCGGTTTTGCAGATATTTATACCGAAAACTCCGACCTGCTTGATAACACCAAATGGCATGCTGTAATTGATATTCTTGGATTACGCTTAAATCGTAAAGGTGATATTGCGCTTGAGATGGGTGTTATGGGATATACTGCTGCCTCTGACTATTATTCTCTGGCCGCTTTTGCCCGCCCGTCAGATTCGTCGATACTGATTCGTCATAATCTATTTTCTGCCTGGAGGCAGATGAAAGCATTCCTTCCCGATCGTGTTAGTCCGTTAGAACTTGATCTCGAACAGAAAATCAGATTTGCCCGAAGATTTTATACAGCCAGCAAATTGAGCCGGCAATTTTTTAACGGCTACCTCAGGGACCCATTATTCGGAACGGAAACGTTCTCTAAAGATGCAACTTCTGCACTTTCATCAACCGGACAAGCTTTTATAAGTGTGATGGGATTCTCAATGGAGAATCTGCCAACATCCAAAGCATCTTTCGGAGATGAGCCTGTCGAATTGGTTGCTATTACGATCAATCCAGTCGATTCGATTTACCAGATCGTTGAAATCTACTTCTATTCGGAGAAAGAGATATCCAGAGATTTTTCGATCGGGTTCAGGGTGTTCACTACCGATTCAACTTTCTTGACAATTTCCGATCCAATTCGATTTATCCCGTATGATTTTGAGCCAATTCCTGCTTCTACAGAATGGCCAACTGGTCAGGTTGCTCTGGTTCATCGTAAATTACAATATTCGGAACATATAGATGAAGTAGCTGTTGGACTGATCGACAATTCTAAAATCCCTCCTGTCTATCTATTAGATAAAGAGAGTAATTCGAATTTTGTCCGTATAAAGATTATGTAGTATAGCAGAAAAAGTTAAACTGTTCAAACGGATAAAGCTTGTAATCCCCAAGCTCGTTTTCTACATTGGCGTTAATTATGACCGGACTCCGGAAGGGTCCCCAGCCAGATAAATTAGAATGTCTGAGGAGACAAATAATGGCAGCGAATTTTCTATTTACATCGGAGTCGGTGACAGAAGGACATCCGGATAAAATTGCTGATCAGATTTCCGATGGTATATTGGACGCTATTCTCGCCAAAGATAAGAAAGGTCGGGTTGCATGCGAAACGTTTGTAACGGTCGGTCTTGTTGTTGTGGGTGGAGAAATAACGACTAAAGCGTATGTCGATATCAACGGAACTGTTCGTGATATTATAAAAGATATTGGTTACACCAAACGTGAATTTGGTTTTACGTATGACACATGCGCAATTCTAAATTCAATCGGTTCTCAGTCGCCGGATATCGCACAGGGTGTTGATACCGGTGGTGCCGGCGATCAGGGTTTGATGACTGGTTATGCCTGTCGTGAAACAAAAGAGTTGATGCCTTTGCCTATTATGTTGGCGCATAAACTTACGAAACGACTCGCAATCTGCCGCAAGAAAAATATTCTACCGTATCTTGGACCAGACGGAAAGTCTCAGGTAACTATCGAATACATCGATGGCCAACCTGCTCGTGTTGATACAATCGTTGTTTCAACTCAGCATAATGAAGCAATTCTGAATCGTACCGGCAAGAAAATTACCAGCAAAGCTCGTGATGAGATCATTGAAAAAGTTATCGTTCCGATCATTCCAAAGAACATGCTCGATAAACGAACGAAGTATCATGTCAATCCAACCGGTAAATTTGTCATTGGTGGACCGATCTCCGATGCCGGTGTCACCGGACGAAAAATAATCGTTGATACTTATGGTGGCATGGCGTCACATGGTGGTGGTGCATTCTCAGGAAAAGATCCAACAAAAGTTGACCGTTCGGCCTGCTATATGGCTCGCTACATTGCCAAGAATGTTGTCGCATCAGGTTTGGCCGACAAGTGTACCCTTCAGGTAGCGTATGCTATCGGCCTTGCTGATCCGGTTTCATTGATGGTATTTTCCGACGGTACTAACAAAGTTTCTGAGAAACGAATTGCTCAACTGATTCGTAAACATTTCGATCTTACACCTGCAGGAATCATAAAGGCGCTCGACCTGCGTAGGCCGATCTATCGCAAGACTGCTGCCTATGGGCATTTCGGACGAACCGAAAAAGGTTTCACCTGGGAGCGCACCGACAAAGCAAAATTATTAGCAAAGGATGCATAAAGAATGGCTCTGAAAAAAGATATCAAGGATATTAAGCTCGCCGCCGAAGGCAAAAAGAGAATTGAATGGGCCGAACGTTCGATGCCTGTTCTGCGACTTATCCGTGAACGATTCAAAAAAGAAAAACCACTCAAAGGTATCAACATCGCAGCATGTCTGCATGTTACAACCGAAACTGCCAACTTGATGCGCACGCTTAAGGCGGGTGGTGCGAATGTTGCACTGTGTGCATCGAATCCCCTTTCGACTCAGGATTTCACTGCCGCCTCACTTGTGAAGGACTTCGGTATTTCAACCTTTGCGATTCATGGTGAAGATAACAAAACATACTACAAGCATATTCGTCAGGCCTTGGATTTTATGCCGCACATCACGATGGATGACGGCGCTGATCTTGTCAGTACGTTGCACAAGGAACGTCCCAATCAAATCAGTTCGATCTTAGCCGGAACCGAAGAGACAACGACCGGTGTTATTCGTTTGAAAGCGATGGCCGAAGATAACGCGTTGCTCTTTCCTGTCATCGCAGTGAACGATTCCAAAACAAAACATTTCTTTGACAATCGTTATGGTACCGGACAATCAACGCTTGATGGTGTCATTCGTGCAACCAACATGTTGATCGGTGGATCGACAACTGTTGTCGTTGGTTACGGCTGGTGTGGACGAGGCGTTGCAAACCGTGCCAAAGGACTTGGCGCAAGAGTGATTGTCACCGAGATTGATCCGATCAAAGCAATTGAAGCTGTGATGGATGGTTTCGATGTTATGCCGATGTCGCAGGCAGCCTCGAAAGGTGATCTGTTTATTACGATTACCGGAAACATCAATGTCATCAGACTTGAGCATATGAAGAAGATGAAAGATGGTGCAGTCATTGCGAACTCTGGTCATTTCAATGCCGAGATAGATATTCCTGCATTAGAGAAAGCGAAGAAGTCTAAAAAAGAACTTCGTCAACATGTTGTCGAATACAAGCTTGGCAAAAAGACTGTCTGTCTGTTGGCCGAAGGAAGACTTATAAATCTTTCTGCCGCTGAAGGTCATCCGGCAATGGTGATGGATATGTCATTTGCAAATCAGGCGTTGTCGGCTGAGTATGTTGTGAAAAATCACAAGAAACTCAAACCACAGGTTTATGTGGTGCCTGAAAAGATCGACGCCAACATTGCAGCGATTAAATTGAAATCGATGGGTATTTCTATTGATAAGTTGACACCAGAGCAGAAAGTTTATCTATCTTCATGGGAGATGGGCACCTGATCGGGTAGTTTGTATAGATTGCAATAAAAAAGGCAGTCGCTAAAGTGGCTGCCTTTTCTAATCTGATATTTTATTTTGATATGTAAAACCAACTAATCCTTAACAGCTTTTACACTCAGTATGACTGGATAGATCGTTGGACCTTCGGGGGCATCCCAATAATGATCGCCACGTTCGGTCCAGCCTTCACAAACTTTATAATACCCAAAATCATATTCACCAACATGAGCGATTCTCAATCCAGCTTCAATTAGGGCGTTTAGTATATCCGAAACTGTATGTTGGAATTCAACATGTTCGCCGTCGATACGGGTTTCAGTTTCACAATAATCTGTAGGATTTACACTTACAATCGGTCCTTTTTTAAAATAACTGTGTGAGTCATCACCCATAAACATGACGTTTGCAGGATGTTCATCGACGATAAAAAACGTACCACCCGGCTTAAGATATTTCGCAACAACCTGCCCCCAACGTTTTATATCCGCGAGCCATATATGTGTACCATACGATTGAAATACGATATCGAACTGTTCATTAAGCTTATCATCAAGAGCAAAAATATCCGAACGAATGAATCTCGCCTTCACATCAGCCCGTTGCTTAATTTCATTCGCTACTTCGATTGAACGATCTGAAATATCAACACCGGTAACGATTGCACCATGTCTTGCCCATGAAATTGTATCGAGTCCAAACTGACACATAAGATGCAAAAGTTTTTTACCTGTTACATCACCCAATGTTTCAAGCTCGATCCTCTTAAGAGAATTGCCACCATCTATCACTTCCTGAGTACGATATTCAGGATGGTTAATATGCAGGTCAACCATTTGGTTCCATGCAGCACGATTCTTTTCGTGATCAGAATTAGACATTATTTCCGTGCTCTTACCATTAGTATTACACCAATCAGCAAGAAGAGTCCATTGATCCCCCAAACAGCAACCATTGCCGGAATTTTTTCGTTGTATCCTGCCGATTGCATTACTCGGAATGCGACAAAATATACAAGAGCAAGTCCGGCTCCGGCAGCAAACGCAACCGCCATCGAGCCACGTCGGGGATCAGATGCAAACGGGATACACATAAGTGTTACAACGAATGTTGTCAGGGGGAAGGCGTATTTAAGTTGCAGGTCGATAGATTCTCGTAAGTATGGTCCGCCCGTTCGTTTCATCAAATCGATATAGTTGCGTAGTGCATCAATACCCATGTCTTCCGGTTTACCAATTCGTTTGGCCAGATCAGATGGTTTCTCTTTGATATCTTCTATTACAAGAGAATCAAACATGCGAAATGTTTCGACTGCCTGCTCATCAAAATATCTTATCATACCGATACGTGCTACCCATCGGAAATTGGTGTAGGTGACTTTCTCGGCGATAAGCAATTCGTCAAGTCGGTTGTTTGTTGTTCGGTAGAGTTTTAAGTCGCTACCGGAACCTGTCTCGGTATCGAGTTTGGCGATAGTATAGAACTTACCGGGAGATATCTGACGATAAATTTTACGAACGTTCACAAATGTTTTTTTGGATCTGTTCTCGATGGTGAATTCTTTAATTTCAATTCGCTTTTTATTCGCAGGAGGAAAGATATATTCATTGTAATAAAAATGTCCTGCCGAGAGTAACAATGCAGCCACCAACAACGGCATGGATATCCTATAGAGCGACCGACCCGCCGCTTTCATTGCAAGAAGCTCAAGTCGACGCGAGAGTATCGTTACCGTAAAAAGAATAGCAAGCATAACGAACATCGGCATGAACGCTTTGATGATCCATCCACCGAAATAAGTATAGTATTCGATAATCTTGAGTATTGGCACATTATGGTCCAGGAAATCACGCAACTGTTCGACCATATTGATGACAATGATAGTTAATCCAAGACAGAGAATCACCACAACAAGTGACAGGAAGAAATACTTTAGAAGGTATAGGTCGATTTTTTTAATCATAATCTAATCAGTTGTTCCTTCTAAACCATGAAAATAGCGGTCTCTCTGTCAGGACAATAAATATCAAATACAATCCAACCAACCCGAGGAATATATTCGCGCCCCACATCGCCCAGAATGGATCAAGCAACCCCCGGTCAGCTATATCTTCACCACCAATCAAAGAAGCCCAGTAAAGAATGAAAAGTCCAATCGAGATCGCGATTGCTACTCCAAAACCACCTTTACGCGCAAGTATCCCGAGTGGTGCACCAATCAGAATAAATGCAAGTGAGGCCGCAGGGATTGAATATTTTTTATATATCTCAATATTGTATTTATTCATCACACCCTTTTGCGTTTTCATCTGATCGATATTTCTTTCTACATGTCGTGACAACGCTCGTGCTTCCGATCTAACAAAAAATTGG
>JAUVAR010000282.1 GCA_030591625.1 Candidatus Zixiibacteriota bacterium | reverse complement strand
CGTGATGTAAAGATTCAGGTTGAGTTTGATCCTAAGGTAGTGCGTTCGTATAGACTGATTGGATACGAAAACAGAGCTGTGGCCGATCACAGGTTCCGTGACAAGAATCAAGATGGCGGCGAGGTTGGACCGGGAGCGGAAGTCACCGCGCTTTACGAACTTGAGTTTGCACACTATAAAACCAAGAAACAGCGACTGGCTACGGTCAATGTGCGCTGGACAGAACCCGGTTACGATCAGGTGGCCGAGGTGAGTCGTGAAGTTCGCATAGATCGTAAGCTGAAGCAGTTCGGACAAGCGAGAGCGGAGTTTCGTTTGGCGTATGTTGTCTCCGGGTTTGCGAATATTCTCAAGCGGACAGAGTTTGAATTGACAAGGATTGACCGTCTCGAAAAGATGGCGGAGCGAATCAATCGTGAACTTGGTCAAGATCAAACTCGTGAACTTCTTGCAATGATTCGTCAGGTGCGCGGATGTCAACCAGAGTTTGCTGGTTATAAATATTTAGAACGTGAAGAAAATGATTATAATTACATCAGGCGTTAGACAACTTTTAAAAAAAAGCGGCGATCCTTTTGGGACCGCCGCTTTTTTTATTTCAATAATTAATCGATCTACCACCAGCTAATCAATTTAGGGCGGCGCGAGTGAGCGAGGTTTGGATTTGTAGGTACAACCCGAGCAGTTACACCAAACCTGCCTGAATCGATACAGGTTACTTCACCATGATATGAGAAGATACCATCTGATTCAGAATGGCTGCCATTTAGAACTGCCATCTCAGGTGCAAATTCTGTGAATTGTTCCTGTGAGTCAAGACGACCGGCAACGATTTCTACTTTAACATCATCGCAGGATAATTCGCCAAGTCGGACCTGCATTTTAACCGGGATCTTGGTACCAACTTGAACCGATGGACCTAAATCCGGAATATCTATTTCGATGATTTTAATCTGTTCCCAGCTTCTGTGAACTTTATCAAGCCAGGCGGTCAAATCGCGATCTGTCTGATATGAATTGTCGGATAGATTATGCGAAGCTTTGAGGGCAGAAATGTAGAACTTATTTGTATAATCCATAAGCATTCGATGCGAAGAGAAATCCTGACCGGACATAACGATCGTATTCTTCATTTTACGAATCCAACCTTCGGGAAGACCGATGTCGTTACGACTATAAAATAGTGGGGCAACTTCTCGTTCAAGAGCATTATACAATGACTCAGATTCTATTTGATCCTGAAGGACAGTGTTTTCCAATTCTTCACCGTTACCTATCTTGAATCCAACTTCGTCGGAATACCCTTCACACCACCATCCATCCAAAACAGAAAGATTAAGAGCACCGTTCATAGCAGCTTTCATTCCAGAAGTTCCTGATGCTTCCTGCGGGCGACGCGGATTATTTAGCCAGACATCAACACCCTGAACTAAGTATCTGGCGACATTTATATCGTAATCTTCGAGGAAAACAATCCTTGATCGGAAATCATCGTTAGCAATAATTCGAACGATTTCACGAATGATTTCTTTACCCGGGTTATCGAGCGGATGCGCCTTACCGGCTATTATTATCTGAACCGGTCGATCCTTACTGTTGATTATTTTCTTCAGACGTTCAATATCAGAGAAAATCAGATCACCACGTTTGTAGGTGGAAAAGCGACGGGCAAATCCAATCGTAAGAATATGTGGGTCGAGAATCTGATCTGCACGTTGAATCTCTATCTGAGTAGCGCCCTGTCTTTCAAGTTTGAGACGTAACTGCTTGCGAACGTAGAAAACGAGACGCTCTCGGCGTCTGTTATGTACACGCCAGAGTTCGACATCGGGGATTTTGTTAACTTTCTTCCAAACTTTTGGCTCCTCAGGTCTTTCTTCGAAGGAGGGGCCAAAATAACTATAGTATAGTTCTTTCATGTCATGCGACAACCAAGAAGCTGGATGGACACCATTGGTAATTGCTTGAATTGGTACCTCAGATATCGGGAGTCCCGGCCAAATATTATGCCACATTTTTCTTGAAACTTCTCCGTGCAACACAGAGACTGAATTACAAAAGGCACTTGATTTTAGTGCTGCTACGGTCATTCCAAAATGTTCGAGTTCATCTTCTGGATTTATGCGACCTATAGAGAGGAATTCATTCCAGGAGAGTCCGAGCTTATCGACAAGGTCACCAAGGTAACGCATAACAAGGATTGGATCGAATTTTTCGTTGCCTGCAGGTACAGGAGTGTGAGTTGTGAATATTGTCGTTGACCAGACAAACTGGTAAGCTTCCGCGTACGTTAAATTGCTTTCCTCTATAAGAAGCTTCATTCGTTCTAATGTCAGGAACCATGAATGCCCTTCGTTGATATGAAACACAGAAGGAGCCAAGCCGAGAGCTTTAAGGGCTCGAACCCCACCAATACCAAGAACGATTTCCTGACGAATACGCATATCTTTGTCGCCACCGTAGAGAACCGAAGTAATCTCTCGCGCTTTAGATGAGTTTTCGGCAATGTTTGTGTCCAACAGATAGAGAGGAATAATACCAATATTCACTTTCCAAATTTGAATATGGACAGGTGCATTTTCTAAGGTGACAGTCACACGCAGAGGATTACCCTGGTCATCTTTTACTAACTCAACCGGCATATGATACCAATCGTTTTCTTCGTATCGTTCCTGCTGCCAGCCATCACTTGAGAGATACTGTCTGAAATATCCGTAACGGTACAACAATCCGACAGAAACGACGGGTAACCCTAAATCAGATGCAGATTTCATAGTATCGCCGGACAATACTCCAAGACCACCGGAGTAAACCGGAAGACCAGTATCGAGGCCATATTCTAAAGAGAAGTAAGCAATTGTGTCATCTTTGTGCTCGGGGAAATTTGATGGAAACCATTTTGATCTCATCATATACTCTTGATAGCGTTCATAAACTTTATTGACCGACGCTAAGAATGCTTCATCTTCGGCCGCTTTCTCAAGCACTGATTGTGGCAGATGTGAAAGCATTTCAACTGGGTTTTGATAAGTTTTTTCCCAGATATCCGGATCGAGCCGGATGAATAGTCGCACAACTTCCCAATTCCATGAATACCAAAGGTTGTTGGCCATTTCCTGCAATGGCTGTAATTTTTCAGGCAAGTTGGGTAAAACGAGTAATTGCTTAACGCGCATTATTATTCATCCTTAAATAGCTTTTGGTCAATTTGATCTGCCGCCCATAATTACTATTATTATCGGGCCAATCAACAATTATTTTACACTCTGATTTCATCTTATAAGTTATTTTGGCTGTTTCAGTTAAGACTGAACTAAAGACGCCATTATGCCGAATATAAAAATATAATGAATTAAATGTATTAATAGAAAACAATTGCACTTAACATTGGGTTTTACAATCTTTGAGTATGCATAATCAAATAAAACGAATTGGTGTTCTAACAGGTGGTGGTGATTGCCCCGGCCTGAACGCAGTAATCAGAGCAGTTGTTAAAACAGCTCACACAAAATACAATATCGAAGTTGTTGGGTTTCTTGACGGATACGAAGGTTTGGTTGAGAACCGCTACAAAGTGCTTGACCTGCGCGATGTTTCTGGACTTCTCTCGCAGGGCGGGACTATTCTGGGAACCTCAAATAGAGCTGATCCGTTCAGGTTTCCTGTGCTTCAGGGTGATGACTACGTAACCTTAGACCGTTCGACTCAGGCTGTTTTGAACTTTGAGTCGCTTGGTCT
>JAUVAR010000294.1 GCA_030591625.1 Candidatus Zixiibacteriota bacterium | reverse complement strand
TAACTCTTTTTTGACCTTTGCTACTAAGTAGAACAGATTGACCTTCTTCCTTGTTCCCTATGTATTGATTTGTGTTAACAAATTATACAACAAAAAGGGCTGATTAAGAAAATAGCAATATTTTTAAGCTAAGACAGATTGACTGAATTATCAACCAACTTCTTAAATCTTTACTGTTTCGTAAAGAATATCAAGCAGGAATTGGGGAGGGGGGTGATGAGATAGTAAAGTTTGATATATTAACTATATAAATCTAAGAGTCTTGTATTTTTAGAATAATCGAATAAATACTGTTTTCATAATCTAAATGTAGGCCAAGACCCCTGCGGTCTTGGCGTCGTGGACTGAAACCTACTCCCCAAATTCACCCTCAATCTTGATCTTTTCTTTCGTGCCCCAATCGTTCTGGTAATACTCGTCTTCCAAATATTCTGATGCTGACGAATATTCATATTCGAATGGACTGGCTGCGTGTTTATGCTTGACAGGATTTTAATGGATATAATCTATATGACGATTCATATCCTCTTGATCCCTGATAACATGATCCCAAAATGCATATTGCCAGACTCTTCCTTTCGATTGGCCAATTCGTTGTCTGAACATACTCGAAAATGACAATTTGATTCGTTGCATCAGGTCTGATATATCATTCTCCAACGGATTTATAATAATATGCCAATGGTCTGGCATAATTGCCCATGCGATGATCTCAAATGGTGTTTTATCATTTATCGTACTGATCGCATTCTTGAGTAGGTCGTGATTTTGGATGAGAATTGGTTGTCTATTAAGTGTGACGTGAGTCAGGAAATATATTGCGTTAGGTTGTTTGTATCGTCGGATGCTGGTCATACTGAATCGCTTCGCGATGCCAAGACCGCAGGGGTCTTGGCCTACGGGTTAAGACAAAAATACTCAACTGTTCCTTTTCGACCATAATCCGGCAGGAATACACAAAATGATATAAATTGACCAGAAAAGAATAATCGCCCTTGTGTCTGAATCAAAAGTCCATCGGACCCATTCTTTAGGAGCAAGATTAACAAAAACAGCCATACTACCGCCAAAAGAAATAAGGTCTACGCCAAGAACAGTGCACAAGACTATATACGATTTCTTCCGCCAACTCATATTTTTGCCATGTGGGAAATTCGTCTTGCCAGAAACCCATATACAACACTTCTCACTAATAAACTTGAGTAACAGGCCAGAAGCTATTCACTCCTGGCCTGTTGCATAACCAATATAGTGGAAAACTATTCTAAGCCGATTCGGCAACTTCTGCAGTCTTTGCAGTATTCTCTGTTTCTGGTATCTCATCGGATTTAATCATACCCATCGCAGTACGCACTTTAATGTCTATCTCGGCGCGAATTTCCGGGTTCTCCTTTAGGAAAGTCTTGGCCGAGTCACGACCCTGTCCCAATCGGTTGGAACCATACGAGAACCATGATCCGGATTTATCGACAATTCCATGCTCTACAGCATAGTCAACAAGTTCACCCGTCGCCGAGACACCCTTGCCGTAAATAATATCAAATTCGGTATCTTTGAACGGTGGAGCGACTTTGTTTTTGACAACTCGTACTCGGGTCCGATTACCTACGACATCGGTACCTGTCTTGATAGCTCCGATTCTGCGGATATCAAGTCGGATCGTAGAATAGAATTATATTGCGTTACCACCGGTAGTAGTTTCCGGGTTGCCAAACATAACACCGATTTTCATTCTAATCTGGTTGATAAATATAATTGAAGTTTTTGATTTCGATACAATTGCGGTCAGTTTACGAAGTGCCTGTGACATAAGTCTCGCCTGGAGACCCATATGAGAATCACCCATATCTCCTTCAATTTCAGCTTTTGGGGTCAAAGCAGCGACCGAATCGACAACAACTAAATCAACTGCGCCCGAACGAGTAAGCGTTTCGACAATTTCTAAAGCCTGTTCGCCACTATCAGGCTGAGACATCAAGAGATTCTCGATATCAACACCAAGATTTTTGGCGTAGCTTGCATCAAAAGCATGCTCAGCATCGATAAATGCCGCAGTACCACCGAGTTTCTGGCACTCAGCTATAATGTGCAGAGTCATCGTAGTTTTTCCAGAAGCTTCCGGGCCAAATATTTCGCAAACCCGACCACGAGGAATTCCTCCTACGCCGAGAGCATAATCTAAACCTAATGAGCCGGTCGGAATTACTTCAACTTCAAGGGTTTTGCTATCTCCAAGACGCATAATCGAACCCTTACCGAAAGAACGTTCGATTTGGGTCAGGGCAGCATCAAGAGCTTTTTTGCGGTCAGATGCAGGGTCGGTTGTTCGTGCCATTGAAATGGTACCTTTCTTTATTTTAATTCTCTATTTACTAATTTTGGTCAATGTAATGATGTTTGACCATTCAATATATCACATTTTTTACATAATATATATAAGGAAGCTTACTGACAGAACGTGTCAGTCTAAATTTGAGTTTGAAAAAAATAATTACAAATATTTCAGAGGCCGCTTTTTTGTTTAAAATCTAATATTTCAGCGCTCAGTAAAATTCTTCCTACGAATTATAGGTCATCGCCTTACACAGATTAAATAAGATAATAATGATGGACACTAAACCTCCACTATAGGCATTTACTATGCAATAATAGGCAATATATTGCGCAAAAGGATGCAATATTAATCATTATTCGATTTCAAGCTGTTTATTAGCAAACTCGAATAATCTGTAACTGCCATTATTACAAGAAGTTACCGTACTTGAAAGAAAATATGGATATGCGCAAGTCATGGCATGATGGTTGCTTAAATTCAAGCATCTACCTTGAAGTAGATAGGTAATTAGATAGTTTAATTTTCAGAATAGGTCCACAAAATGAAAAAGTTTCTTGTCCTAATCGCCCTAATGCTACTTGCAGTACCTTCATTGTTTGCCGTCCCAAGATTACAGCTGTATATTGACGGCGGTACTTATGATGATGTGACCGAAACATGGGTTACAAGCGCAACTGAATTTGACCTTTATGTTGTTGGTAATGGTGCTTATGAGGAAGTTTTTGTAAGTATGGCAATTGGTGGGGTTGAAGAGGCTGACGGTGAACCAGCTGTTTCTGTTCTGGTTAATAATACTCCTCCAGCCTATACCGATTGGACATGGGGTTATGCTCCAATAACTTTCGCTCCAGAAGTCCATGACGGTGGTAGTGATTTAGCTCCACATGGTATTTTCCCTGCCTGGTACACCGAGTTTAGTGCCGGTGAATTTATTGAAAAAGGTGGAATTGGTAACGTGGTAGAGGACTCAGCTCTCGCTGCTGGTGAACCATACTGGCTACCACCTGCCGACTACATTGCAGGTGGCAACCATCTTGGTGAATATAAGAAATTCACAATATCCTACTCAGGTGCCAGTGCTCTTCACTTTGATGCTTACACTAAGAACTCTGATGGATCAATTCAATACTTTGCACCATTCTCTCACGATGCCGGTGCTCAGGTTCCTGAACCTGCTACAGCCCTTTTGTACGGCTTAGGTCTTGCGGGAGCAGGTCTTGTCAGACGATTTAAGAAGAAAAGCT
>JAUVAR010000336.1 GCA_030591625.1 Candidatus Zixiibacteriota bacterium | reverse complement strand
CCGCAAGAAAGCAGACAATGGTCAGGATATGCTCGGAGCTGAGTTGACGGCGTTCTTGGATGCTGTCGCCGGCGAACGAAAACCTGCGGTCACTTTGGAAGAAGCTACCGAGGCGTTACGAATCGCCCTTGAAGTGAAGCGAATCGGGGTTGAATCTATCGACCGAATGTTGGAGTCTGAACCGGCATAAATGAAACCGGAGTCGTTGTTCATATCGGCCGGTGAACCTTCAGGGGATAATGCGGCCAGTCGTCTAATATCCAAACTCAAAGATAAACGTCCTGAATTGGAATTGTTCGGTTTGGGCGGGAAACGTCTTGCTGAACTTGGACAGGAACAGTTTGCGGAACCCTCCGATTTGGCCGTGATAGGTTTTTGGGAAGTAGCAAAACGGTTTTTGTATTTCAGAAAACTTTTTCATACATGTCTGAATGAAATTAATGAACGACAGCCTAAGGCTGTGTTGTTGGTTGATTATCCGGGGTTTAATCTGAGGCTTGCCAAAGAAGTCAAAAAACTTGGGATCAAAGTTATTTATTATATTTCACCGCAGGTATGGGCATGGGGGAAAGGTCGCATTGGGCAGATACGTGAGAATGTCGATCTGATGCTATCGATTCTTCCGTTTGAAAAAGAATTTTTCGCACGTAACAATATTGAAACGCAATTTGTTGGACATTATTTGTTGGAGGATATCCCCGAAGAATATATTCGTTCAACATTACCCGGTTCAAACCAGGTTGCCTTGTTACCCGGTTCACGCAAAGTAGAAGTTACTCGAATGTATCCGTCGATGATTGCTGCGGCACGATTGTTAATTAAGAAACATCGTACACCTGTTGTTGTGGCGGGGATTCATGGGTTGTATGATTACGAGAGTTTGTTAAATGCAGATGATAATTTGATAACAATTGAATATGACAATGCACGTAAATTTGTTTATGAATCGAACTATGTGATAACAGCATCTGGTACTGCGACTTTAGAGACGGCAATAATTGGCCGTCCGATGGTGATAGTCTATAAGACTGGCATGTTGACATATATGATAGCAAAGCAACTGGTTGAATTGAAAATGATTGGATTGGCTAATCTTGTAATGGATGAAAAAGTATTGCCGGAATTGATCCAGCATGAAGCGAGTCCTGAGGCGATGGCCAACGAAGTGACAAAGATGATAGAGGATTCGAAATATCGTTCATCTGTTGTAGCGAAACTAAATAGTCTGCCGGATATGCTTGGTGGAATTGGTGCCTCGGAACGAAGTGCGGAATTGATTGATAAATTTTTATGCTGACCTTATATAAAATAATTTCAACGCTTATTTATTTAGCTGCTTACCTGTTTGGTCGGAACAAAGCGAACGGTGGTTCAGACCTCTGGCGGGGGCGACTTGGATTGATCGACAAGATTGGTCCGGTCGATATTTGGATGCATGCATCGTCGGTTGGTGAGGCGAAAGTACTTTCGTATCTCGTTGAATACCTGCTAAATCGCAAGCCTCTACTTAAAATCCATTTGACAACAATGACTGTGACCGGACAAAAGATGGCCCGACAATTGTTGGGTGATCGTGTTACACTTTCGTTTCTACCAATTGATGCAACGAGTGCGGTTAATAGAACGCTAGATGCGCTGTCTCCGTCGATGATTGTTTTTGCGGAGACTGAAATTTGGCCAAACTTGATTCGAGCTGCCAATAAGAGAGATATCAAAATGGTTCTTGTGAATGGACGGATGTCTCAGTCGGCCTTCTCGAAATATAGTAAAATCAATAAATCTATTGGGCGATTATTGTTATCGTATGACAGGTTTTTCCTGCAATCAGAAGTGTATCGAGAGCGCTATGGTTCATTTGGTGTTTTGCCTCCAAAGATGCAGGTTGTTGGAGATATGAAATTTGATGCACCACTTAATTCGCTCTCAGATGAACGACGAAAAGAATTAAGAGAGCTGTGTGGTGTAAATGATGAGCATTTTCTGTTGGTCGCCGGTTCGACTCGAAAAGGTGAAGATGAGCATATTATTGGGGCGTATCAGACAGTCCTGGCACAAAACAAGAATGTTCGCCTCCTGATAGCACCTCGGCATCCTGAACGTACAGGCGAAATAAAAGCATTGCTTGAGGCGAGCCAAATTGAGTACTTTATATATGGAACTAAACCCAAGACAGAGTCTGTTGTGCTGGTAGATCGCATCGGTTTGTTGACTGAACTGTACGGAGCTGCCGACTGTTGCTTTGTTGGTGGAACGCTTGTTGATATTGGCGGGCATAATATTTTGGAGCCGGTCTGGTCGGGTGTACCGGTCGTATATGGGCAGTCTGTGACAAATGTTGGGGATGCAGCCGAGTATATTTCTGAACATAATTATGGTAAAATGATAAAATCATCAGATGAACTTGCATCGCTGATTATCGGTATGATGAATGGGGCTCATAGTTTTAAGCAAAAGAGTAACACCACTTTGACCAATACAGCAACTGTCATGGCAGGTGATTATATTTTGAGGGCAGCTAAAAATGTTTGAAGCTATATGGAAACGAATTGTCCGGCGGCGAAGATTATCGTTATTGTCTATACCAGCTTTTCTACTTTGGATAGCTGTTCCGTTTTACAGACTTGGATTTATTCTTTCACGAATGTTTTCCCCGAGTCCTAAAAAAGTAAAGGTACCTGTTATCTCGGTTGGGAATATTACTGTTGGGG
>JAUVAR010000161.1 GCA_030591625.1 Candidatus Zixiibacteriota bacterium | reverse complement strand
GCTGTCGGATCACCACAGCGATTAGCTGTCCAGGCATGGAAAAACTCATGAACGGTCAGTGAAAATATAATTATTGGCGCGCCTATTATAGCACGCTCCCAAAATTCTGGTGTAAACATTTGCTCTCTCTATTGTTGTTTTGTTTCGGTTATTAAACTCGTCAAACGATAGAAAAGATGCAAGAGAAAAGAGAGTCACTATTTTTTATAGGAATTGTAAATAAATTACTTCGAAACAGATTTCGAATCAGCGTCGCAAAACCGCCATTGTCGCTCGACTGCCTTTGAGATACCAACACGAGGTGAGGTCTCAATTTTGGGAGCTGCCTCTCCCCGATCTTCGACATATACTTCATCACCGGAGAGATCGAGTCCGTTTTGTGCGGTCGTAAGTCCAAAAGCACGGCATAGTTTGCCCGGTCCGGATAGAATACGGTCATCTTTCTGGTTGGGTGAAAGCCTGCGCATCATATCGAGACCATCTACAGGCTCGGCCGCCCGTAATAAGACTGCCGCACCGTTGCCCTCTTCTTCAGTGACAAAATTGAAACAGTAGTACATCCCGTAGATAAAATAGATATACGAAAGCCCTGCCGGTTCAAACATTGTCGCATTGCGTTTTGTTTTACCGCGGGAGGCATGACAGGCGGGATCATCAGTCCCGACATACGCCTCTGTTTCTACAATGCGGGCCGAAAGCTTTAGCCCTTCGTAGGAATAGCAAAAATGCTTTCCGATCAAATCTTCGGCAACTTCAAGGGTAGGCCTGTCATAAAATGACCGTTTAAGTTTTTGAATTTTAACTTTATTCGATTGCCCGGTAGTTGAGTCCATCAACTGCTCTCGCATCCGGCATTAGATGCCGGCACAAAAACTGAAGCAGCATCAAAATCATAGCCGATATCTTCAGGACGATGAGCATCGGAACCAAGTTTGATCATATCTACTCCCGCTCGACGGGCGGCATTGATTGTTTTCATACGCGGGAAATAACTATCGAGCCCTTTGCGCATACCGGCAGTATTGATTTCAATTGATGTCCCATTCTTAACTAGAGTTTCGAAACAGGCACCAATCTGACGGTCGAATTCTTCGTCCAATTCCGACCCGTAAAATTCAAGACCATATTTGCGGAGATAATCCAAATGCGCAATACAATCAAACATCCCCGAATCAGACGCTTCTTTTATCTGTTCGATATACTTTGCAACCGCCTCGGCGGCAGACATCCGTTCGAAACATTCTTTGTAGGAAGACTTACAGCAAAAACAGATATCATCAATTTCATGTATTCCACAGAGGATATAATCAAACTCGTACATTTTCAATAATTCGCCCAAACTTTTTTCGGCTCCTTTGAACCAACCAAATTCAACTCCAAGCTTAACCATAAGTCCAGCCGGGTAGAAATTATCCTGAGCCTCCTGAACATCCTCAACATACTGTTTTAAATTCTCGGGTGTAGCCGGGAGGTCTTCTCCCAAAACTCGGATAATATTCCCTTTGCCTTCACAACCGGGCGAGCAGTCATAATGAGTCGTGAAACATATCTCTGCCAAGCCTTTCTTCAGCGCAGCCTGACAATATTCTGAAATAGTGCCCACAGCATCAATTGAATAATCACAATGCACATGATAATCTGATAAACTATTATTTATGAGTGGTTCAATTATATTTTTATCAGGCAAAGCTGCCTCCAATTAAGAATGGATTGTTATTTCGTTCGGCCCCAACGGTAGTTGATGGACCATGACCGGGATAACATATAACCTCATCCGGTAATGTTAAAATTTGATTATGAATCGACTCTAAGAGTGTTGACATAGACCCACCCGGAAGGTCTGTTCTTCCAATAGAACCGGCAAAAAGTGTGTCACCACAAATCAACATCCTCAGATTTTCCTCAAGGTAGCAAACACCTCCCTTGGAATGTCCCGGAGTAGCAATAACTTTGAGTTCAATTTTCCCGAATGTCAGCAGGTCATCATGTTTGAGGAGGTGATCAGGTTCAGGGGCAATAATCGGAGTCCCCAAAAATGCCGACACATTCTCCGATGGATTCGCCAATAAGGATTGCTCCCCATCACCTACATACAGTGGTAGATTGAATTTATTTTTTATCTCTTCAACCCCGGCGATATGGTCGCCATGGCCATGGGTCAAAAGAATTGCGGCAGGTTTTATTTCGAGTTGATTAACCCGCTCAATAATACGCTCAGCTTCTGCTCCCGGATCGATAATCAGACCGGTTTTAGTCTGGTTATCGTAATAAAGGTAGCAATTTACCGCAAACGGCCCCACAACTATTGTTTCTATCTGTTTTGTCATACTTAAAGAATACGAAATCAACGCAGTTCTCACAATTAAAAGTAGTCAATATTAGTTGGTTATAAGCGTTTAAACCTGATAATTAAACAAAATGTTCCAAGCTTATTGTTTGACCTTGTGAAATTTGTAACCTATATTCTGCCTTCCTTTTTTGGAACCCGATAAGGAGTATGTACTGAATGATTTTGGCTGACCTGAAAAATACTATCCCTGAGCTCAAAGAAAAGCTCCAGAAGTTAGCGAGGTATCTTTGACTTGGACAAGCGCCGCGAAAGCATTGTAGAGCTTGAGTTGAAAACCTCCGAACCAGGATTCTGGGACAACAACCAAACAGCACAGACTGTGCTGAAGAAGATTACAGTACATAAGAAATATGTCGAACTGTTTGACAAGCTTGCGGGTGAAATCGATGATGCTACTGAAATACTTGAGATGGTCGAAAACGAAACACCCGATGCAGATGAGCTTGTAAAGTCTGTTGAAAATACTGTGGCCGAAATCGACAAACTCGAATTCAAGGCAACTCTTTCCGGACCGGATGATCACCGTAACGCTATTTTAACGATTCACCCCGGCGCAGGTGGCACCGAGTCGCAGGACTGGGCCGATATGCTTTTCAGAATGTACAATCGTTGGGCCGAACGTCGTGACTTCACAGTAGGTTTGATGGACCTGCAACCGGGCGAAGAGGCCGGGTTAAAATCGGCTACAATGGAAATCAAAGGTGACTACGCTTTTGGCTTCTTAAAATCTGAATCAGGTGTTCATCGACTCGTACGAATTTCACCGTTTGATGCCGCCGCCCGCAGACATACTTCATTTGTTTCGGTACATGTTTACCCCTTGGTAGAAGATAATGTTGAAATCGAAATCCTGGATGATGAAATCAGGATCGACACCTACCGTGCATCCGGTGCCGGTGGTCAGCATGTCAATAAAACTTCATCCGCAATTAGGATTACCCATCTGCCGACTAATATAGTAGTGACCTGTCAATCCGAACGAAGTCAGCACAAGAATAAAGAGTCGGCTATGATGGTTCTAAAATCGCGTCTCTACCAGCAACACCGCGAAGATGAAGCGAAAAAGATGGAGAAGTTCGAGAAAAGTAAAAAGAAAATTGAATGGGGATCACAAATCAGATCATACGTTTTCCATCCCTATAATATGGTGAAGGATCACCGCACAACTCATGAGACATCAAATACTCAGGCAGTGATGGATGGAGATATTGACAGCTTTGTGGAAGCATACTTGTCCGACCCCGAACTGAGGGATCAGTTTGTATAATGAGCCAGTTAGAACAAAGAGATGAGGATAAGATGAACGTTGTAACAAAAATAAAAGACCGAGTCAGAGAACTCAAAAGGACTGTTGTTCTCCCCGAAGGCACAGAACCAAGATCAATTCTCGCCACTCGCAAATTAACTACTAATTCTATAGCGAAGGTGATTCTTCTTGGAGACGAAGAGAAAATTCAGGCTGTCGCCAAAGAAGAAGGCGTCAACCTTCACAAAGTGACAATTATAAATCCTGATCATTCTGAACATTTTAATTCGTTTGTCGAACAACTGATGGAGATTCGCAAAGCAAAAGGAATCACCGAAGAAGCCGCTCGCAAAGCTATCTCCACACCACTTTTCTTTGGAGCAATGCTTGTTCGCAACGATATGGCTGATGCCTCGGTTGCTGGTGCTGTCAGTACAACTGGTGATGTCCTGCGTGCAGCAATTCAGGTTATTGGACTAATGCCCGGAATCAACACCGTTTCAAGTTCATTCCTGATGACCCTCCCAAAATATCGTGACACCCACGACAAAGTGTTCATGTTCGGTGATTGTGCTGTTGTTCCGAATCCTAATGCCGAACAGCTTGCCTCTATCGCAGTCTCAACTGCCGATACGTATAAAAAACTTACAGGCGAAGAACCAAAAGTCGCGATGCTTTCATTCTCAACTAAGGGTTCTGCCAAACATGAAGATGTAGATAAAGTAACAGACGCCCTTGCGATTATAAAGCGTGATTTCCCGAATCTAAAAGCAGACGGAGAGCTTCAACTCGACGCAGCTATAGTGCCGGAGATAGGCTCACGCAAAGCGCCTGATTCTGAAATAGCCGGAGATGCGAACGTGCTGATTTTTCCCGATCTTGATTCTGGAAATATCGGTTATAAACTTACCGAACGTCTCGCCGGTGCGACTGCCACAGGTCCGATCATACAAGGGCTGGCCAAGCCTGCCAATGATCTCTCCCGTGGTTGTTCTTATGATGATATTGTTGATGTATGTGCCATAGCGGCACTTATGAAAGGTTGATCTGATGAGTGTTAGTCAGCTTGCCCGAGCCGTTCATGCCTCCCCTACTCTCGCGATGAATGAGGCTGCCCGCCTCCTGCGCGAAAAAGGTGAACCAGTAATTCACTTGGGAGCCGGTGAACCTAAAAGCAAGGTACCGATTGATGCAGTTCTCAGTTGTGCGGCCCAGTTAAAAACAGCCGACGTAAGATATACGCCGACCGAGGGAATCCGACCTCTGACTCAAGCAATAATCCGGTACACCGAAGAAAACTATAACAAAATTATCGGCAATGAAAATGTAGTTGTACATTCCGGAGCCAAACAGGCGTTCTACAATTTGATGATGACAATCATCAATCCGCAGGATGAAGTTATTATTCCGGCACCCTACTGGGTCAGTTATCCCGAGATCGTGAAAATGGTCTATGGTAAGCCGATAGTGGTAAGGCCCGAAGATGGTCGCTTCGTTCCTACGATGAACGACCTGACACAAAGTGTCAGTTCATACACCAAGGCTATTGTTATCAACTCACCGAACAACCCATCGGGTGTTATGTACCCGGCTGAGTTGATACAGGAGCTCGTTGAATACTGCGAGAAGAAAGACATCTATCTTGTGATGGATGACATCTATCACAGACTTGTCTTCGACGGCAAGAAAGCGCCTTCGGTTTTTGACTTTAGCAAAGACAACAGTGATGCCTCAAAAATCATCGTTGTCAATGGTGTTTCTAAAATGTATGCAATGACCGGATTCCGCATCGGTTGGACAATTGCAAATAAGAAATTAACAGAAGCGATGATAAACATTTCAGCCCAGAACACTTCATGCCCGTCAGTACTATTACAAACAGCTGCCGCTGGTGCTTTGAACGGTATCCAGTCGGGCGTTGAGTCGTTAAGGCTGCAATTGGAAAACAATCGCAACATCATGTTGACCGAACTACGGGCATTCAACGGAGTGAAGGTCACTCCACCCGATGGAACATTCTATTGCCTGCCAGATTTTTCTGCGTACAGAAAGAGTTCGGTAGAGCTTGCAAAGTTCCTTCTTGAAAAAGCGATGGTTGTTACTGTGCCGGGCAAAGAGTTCGGTGTAGAGGGCCATTTGAGACTAAGCTACTGTGGCTCAATTAAAGAGATTACTCAGGGAATAGCGCGCATCAAATGGGCGCTTGATCCTGATTCACCGAACGAAATCTATATCGGAGATCGTAAACTCAGGAGAGACTGGGTATGAGCAATAATTTGCTAAACATAAAGACACCTGCGCAAAAACATGCCAAGGATGTCAAGAGCGAGTTCGGACTTTCCAATATCGGTATCCGTAATTTAAACAACGCCTATTGGAATCTTCCGACCGAAGCTCTCTACGAAGAGATAATTTTTAGAGGTGAAGCCCACCTCTCACACATGGGACCAATTGTCACCAACACCGGCAAACATACAGCCCGCTCGGCGAATGATAAATTTGTCGTAAAGGAAGTCAGCTCAGAAGAGAATGTCTGGTGGGGTGAATACAACCGTCCATACTCAGAAGACAAGTTCAACGCTGTCTGGCAACGGATGCAGGGTTTCCTTCAGGGTCGCGACTTGTTCGTACAGGATTGCTACGCTGGTGCGGACCCCAATTACCGACTGCCGGTTCGTATCATCACTGAATACGCATGGCATTCGCTCTTTGCCCGTAACATGTTCATCAACGCCGAAACGAACGATGAACTGCGAACGTTTATACCTGAGTTCACAGTCATATCAATTCCATCATTCCAGGGACTACCTGAAATTGATGGAACATTGT
>JAUVAR010000128.1 GCA_030591625.1 Candidatus Zixiibacteriota bacterium | reverse complement strand
GGTGGAACGCTTGTTGATATTGGCGGGCATAATATTTTGGAGCCGGTCTGGTCGGGTGTACCGGTCGTATATGGGCAGTCTGTGATAAATGTTGGGGATGCAGCCGAGTATATTTCTGAACATAATTATGGTAAAATGATAAAATCATCAGATGAACTTGCATCACTGATTATCGGTATGATCAATGGGACTCAGAGTTTTAATAAAAAGAGTGACACCACTTTGACCAATTCGGCGACTGTCATATCGGGAGATTATATTTTGGGGGCAGCTAAAAATGTTTGAAGTTATCTGGAAACGAATTGTTAGGCGGCGAAGATTATCGTTCTTGTCTATACCCGCTTTTCTACTTTGGATAGCTGTTCCGTTTTACAGAATTGGATTTATTCTTTCACGAATGTTTTCCTCGAGTCCTAAAAAAGTAAAGGTACCTGTTATCTCGGTTGGGAATATTACTGTTGGGGGAACGGGCAAGACACCAATTGTTGGGTTTTTAGCGAGTGCGCTAGTGGATGAAGGGGTACGGGTCGGGATAGTTTCATCAGGTTACAGACGTGAATCAATAGACTCTATCATGCGACCGGGCTATAAAATAATAGAGCTTGATGTGCGTCAGACAGGTGACGAAGTAATGTTGCTGGCACATCATTTACCCGATGTCTGGTTTGCAATAGATTCGAGCAAGCTTGTGTCGGCTCAGATGATGGCAGAAAGTAGTGAAGTTGATGTTATTCTGGTTGATGATGGGTATCAACATTTTGGGTTACATCGTGATGTTGATATTGTGGCGTATGATGCCGCTCTCAAGCGTAACTGGTTAAAGTCATTCCCGTATGGAATGCTGAGAGAACCGTTTAGTGCCCTTGAACGAGCGGATATAATTATTATCACACGAGCCAAGTTTGCGACAGATATTGGCAAGCTAAAAGAAAGATTGTCGAGGATAGCACCGGATGCATCAATGTATCATGCCTCGTTTGAGGCAGGTAATCTAATCGGTCGGAATTCCAATCAGAGTATAAAATATCTTGAAGATAAATCGGTGTATCTGTTTGCGGGGGTGGGGAATTTTAGGCCACTAAAGCAACAGGTGACAGCTCTTTCGGCAGACTTGGATTATGCCCTTGAGCTTTTGGATCATCAGCGTTATGATAAGTCACTTCTTGAGAAAATAAAGCGTGATGCAGACAAGTATGATTCGGATGTTTTATTAACGACAGCTAAAGATTGGGTGAAATTGGGTGACTTTGATTTCGGACGTGAAATTTACTATCTTGACCTTTCAATTGATTTGGATCCGGGCGAAGAACGTATGGTGAAGAGTTTAATGACTCAGTTAAAACTTGGGAGTAAAAGCGACTGATGGATCATCGATATGATATTCTAATAATCGGTTCTGGTATTGGGGGTCTTTTCTATGCTCTCAAAGCAGTTGAACAGATGCCTGAGGCCAAGATTGCTGTTGTTACCAAAAAGGATGAATCTCAAACAAACACAAATCGTGCACAGGGTGGAATTGCTGCTGTGATGGCCGGCTCCGATTCATTCGAATCGCATATAGAAGATACAATCAATGTCGGATGTGGAATTTGTAATCGGGAAGTGGTTGAGAGGATAGTCGAAGCAGGTCCGGGGGCAGTTGAAAAATTGACATCTTACGGAGTTCACTTCTCGGAAGCTGATGGGTCTTTGGACCTTGGTCGAGAGGGTGGACATTCGCACAAACGAGTAGTGCATGCATCTGATTTGACCGGACAGGAAATTGAATCAGCATTGATAAATGCATGTCATGCTAATAATAATATTAATATTTTTCAGGATCATATCGTCCTTGAACTGGCAACTGCTGTACAGGATGGTCGTTCCTATTGTGCTGGTGCGTTTGTTTTTGCCGAGGAAGATCGTTCATTTGATGTCTTTTATGCACCGGTGACAATGCTTGCTTCGGGTGGATTGGGGCAGATCTATTATCATACCTCAAATCCCAAAATTGCTACTGGTGATGGTATCGCAATGGCGTATCGGGCCGGAGTTTCGGTTGGTAATTTGGAATTCATTCAATTTCATCCAACAACCCTTCATGCTCCGGGACGACGACCATTTTTGCTTTCTGAGGCATTACGTGGGGAAGGTGGCAGGCTAAAGGCGGTTGATGGTCGTTACTTTATGAAAGATGCGCACGAGCTTGGAGATTTGGCTCCTCGCGATGTGGTAGCGAGGGCGATTGATAAGGAACTAAAATCAACCGGTGAAGAGTATGTCCTATTGGAAGTTGATCATTTAGATTCTGATTTCATTAAGAAACGTTTTCCCAATATCTATAGCATGTGTCTCAAGTATGGTTTTGATATTACTGAACGGGATGTTCCGGTTGTGCCGGCTGCCCACTATGCGTGTGGTGGAGTAGTTTCAAAAATCAATGGTGAGACAGAGCTGCCAGGATTGTATGTCGCTGGTGAAGTTGCTTTGACTGGTATGCATGGAGCTAACCGACTCGCCTCGAATTCTCTTTTGGAAGCTGTTGTGATGGCCGATCTGGCGGCAGATGAATCGGTTCGATATATGAAAGGGATAGATTTCCCTGAGTCAGTAACGCTTGAAAATTCACCTTATTCGTCATTGCATTATCCGAGAGAAAGAATATTGATAACGCATGACCGTCGTGAGTTGACAAGAGTGATGTCTGACTTTGTTGGGATAGTGCGTTCTGAGGAACGACTTGTGTTGGCTCTTGAGAAAGTTAAGAAGATCAAGGAAGCGATTGAAGAATACTATATGGCAACACCGGCAACCTATGACATTGTTGAGCTTCGTTCGATTGCAACAGTCGCCGAAATGATTATTAACTCTGCAATGTCGCGCAAGGAATCGCGTGGTTTGCATTATTTGGAAGAGTATCCTGAGCGTGATGAAACGCTTGCGTACAATACAATTATACCTGGTCGTCTGGCCTCGGAGAAAAATTGATGTCCAGTTCACATGAAATGATTTTGGTTCTTGATTTTGGTTCGCAATACACTCAACTGATAGCACGGCGTATTCGTGAAGCAAAAGTTTATTGTGAGATTGTCCCCTACAACTCAGACCTTAGTAAATTCAAAGATAGAGATATTATCGGGTATATACTTTCCGGTGGACCATCCTCGTTGAAAGATGATGACGCACCACGTTTGGATGCGGCTTTCTTCGACATTGGTAAGCCAATCTTGGGTATTTGTTACGGGATGCAGTTAGTTGCGGATCGTCTTGGCGGAGAACTATTGGCGAGTACACATCGAGAATATGGAAAAGCCTTCTTTAGTCCTGATAAGAAAAGTAAACTGTTTGCGGGTGTCGCCGAACGTTCGCAGGTTTGGATGTCACACGGTGATTCGATTGTCTCATTGCCGCATGGTTTTCATCCCGTCGGCTCGACTGACTCCCTAAAGACTGCAGCTATTGAGAATGAAGATAAAAATATTTACGGTTTGCAGTTTCATCCCGAAGTACATCACACCGAAGAAGGAAAAAGGATTATATCGAATTTCCTCTTTTCAATTTGTGGTGCTAAGGGTGATTGGTCGGCAGAGTCATTGGCCGATGAATTGATTGGTCGAATCAGAGAGCAGGTCGGGGACGGAAAAGTTATACTTGGTATCTCAGGTGGAGTTGATTCATCGGTTGCAGCGATGTTGTTATCGAAGGCGATAGGTGACAACCTTCATGGTATATTTGTTAACAATGGTCTTTTGCGTAAAAATGAATTTGAGGATGTACTAAAACTGCTTTCGGGTTTGGGGATTAATCTCAAAGGTGTTGATGCGACTGATATGTTTCTTGAACGATTGGCCGGTCTGGAAGACCCCGAGAAAAAGAGAAAGTGTATTGGAGCTGCGTTCATAGATATCTTTGAAGAAGAAGCTGAACTTATTGGTGGTGTTGATTTCCTCGGGCAGGGGACAGCCTATCCCGATGTGATTGAATCGGTCTCATTTAAGGGGCCATCGGTGACTATTAAGTCGCATCACAATGTTGGTGGGCTTAAGGATCGCATGAAGTTGAAACTAGTGGAACCACTCAGGGAATTGTTCAAAGATGAAATTCGCGCTCTGGGTCGTTCACTCGGACTGCCCGAAGAATTTATCGGACGGCATCCCTTCCCCGGTCCGGGGCTTGGTGTGCGAATCCTGGGTGATCTGACAAAGGAGAGGCTTGATCTCCTAAGAGAGGTTGATGCTATTTTCATTGAGGAGCTTCACAAGAACGAGATTTATGATGATATCTGGCAGGCCTTTTCGGTTCTCTTGCCGGTACGTGCGGTTGGTGTGATGGGGGATGAGCGAACTTATGAGAACGTTGTGGCTCTTCGTGCTGTTACATCGGTTGACGGAATGACTGCCGATTGGGCACGGATTGATGCAGATATTCTGGCGCATATTTCGAATCGGATTATTCGTGAAGTTAAAGGCGTCAACCGGGTAACGTATGATATTTCGTCTAAACCACCTGCTACGATTGAGTGGGAATAAGAATTACTCAGGCTTTGAAGAAGCCTGCCTGGTGAGAAATTGAATGCTTAGGAAAATTGGAAAAATGTTTCTCTGGATTGTTGGGTCTGGTCTTGGACTATTTTTGGTGATTGCTCTCTTCCTGTATTTTAATCAGGGCAATTTGATTTTTGTGCCATCTAAGAATATCTCAGTAACTCCGGATCAAGTCGGGCTTGCATTTGAGGATGTAACTATTGAAGTCGAACCAGGTACCAAGATTCATGGATGGTATTTTGGGGTTGATGCGGCTAAGGCTACTGTCCTTTTTTGTCATGGGAATGCAGGAAATATATCGGGCCGGTTAAGTACTGCTGCGATGCTGACATCGCTTGGGGTGAATGTCTTCATGTTTGATTATAGGGGTTACGGACGTTCAGAAGGGCAGCCAACCGAAGCGAATGTTTATTCTGATGCGCGGGTTGCGTATGACTGGCTCCTTTCCGAGAAAAATATTGCTCCTCAAGGACTGTACTTATTTGGCCGTTCTCTTGGTGGAGCAGTAGCGATTTATTTGGCCAGGACGGTGAATCCCGCGGGCCTCATTGTAGAATCTTCGTTTACTTCAATAACTGATATGGGGAAGCATGTTTACCCGTTGTTTCCGATTGAGTGGATGGTTCGTTATAATTTTGATTCAAAATCAAAGATTTCAGAAGTCGGGTGCCCTGTTCTCGTGATGCATTCTCCTGATGACAGACTGATACCATCGGAAATGGGGAGTGAGCTATTTAAGCTATCGAAAGAACCAAAGAGCTGGTTTGAGCTGCATGGGGATCATAATGAACTTAGTTTCATTTCGGATCAATCGTATCTTGATCATCTTACGTATTTTATGGGTCTTAAAGAACGTTGAAGTGACCTGTGAAAGCTGTTGACATCGTGAGAAATTGCTTTAAATTTCTCGGCTGGAGAAAGAATTTGTAATGCTTGATATGAAATCTATGCTAACGTATGCGGCTCCGGTGACTGCCGAGCTTGAAGAATTTGACCGCAAACTGACCGACTACCTGCGTGGTGATTCCCCTTTGATTAGTTCATTGGCGAGGCATCTGTTAAAAAGCAAAGGTAAACGGATTCGCCCGGTCTTTGCGTTTTTGTCTTCACATGCCTACGGAAACTTTAATGAATACTCGGTTGATGCCTCACTGGCGGTAGAGCTTATTCATACTGCAACATTGTTGCATGATGATGTGGTCGATGAATCAGATCTAAGACGCGGGCAGGAATCTGTCAACCATCGTTGGACTAATTTGATTTCCGTTTTAATGGGTGACTATCTTTTTGCAAAAGCTTTTCGTGTGTTAGTTGGGTCGGGTTCGCTTGATTTGATTGATGCTATTTCTCGTGCGACCGAACGAGTTTCAATTGGTGAATTACGCCAGATAGAAGAGACCCATAACTTTTCGATCTCAGAAGCAGAGTATCTTGAAATTATTGCCGATAAGACTGCATCACTCTTTTCTGTTTCGTGTGAATCGGGACCGATCTTGAAGGAACGTGATAAAGCGAGCCGGGAACGTCTTGCAATGTTTGGTGAAAAAGTTGGAACGGCGTTTCAGATTGTTGATGATCTCCTTGATTTTGTCGGCGATCCAAAAGAGACTGGTAAAGAACCGGGGAATGATGTCCTAAATGGAAAAGTTACCCTTCCGTTGATTCATTCACTACGGGCAGTAAGCGAAAAAAGCCGCAAGGAAATAGTTAGCAAAGTTGGTGAGGGTGATGCCAAAGAATCTTTCCAGCGTGTTTATAACTTCATTGAAGATAATGGTGGGATAGACTATGCCTACGCCCGGGCAGATGAACTTTGTCAGGAAGGTCTTGAATCTATTTCGTCGGTAGCTTCATCTAAATATCTTGATTCACTCTCTGAAATGGTCAAGTTTACAATTCGCAGAGCCTCCTGATTGGTTAGAGTTCTATTTATTCAATTGAATATATCTAAACAGGTTAAGACTGGGCAATTTGACTCGGCCTGTGTATAATGGGGTAATGGATAATAACAGTACATTTGATATAGAATTTCTGACGTCGGAGCCATGGCTGGTTGGTCTGGCCTTAGTCGTATTGGCTGGGTTGACCGCTTATCTGTATTATAGAACCGAACCTCCGATTCCGATTTATTTACGATTAATTCTGATTGTCCTTCGCAGTATTGCAGTGCTTGCAATAATTCTCGTTCTGGCTGAGCCAATAATACAATTCTCAAAGATATTTGATAGAAAACCGAGAGGGGCAATTCTGATTGACCGATCACAAAGTATGGATCGTGAAGAATCAGGGAAAAGCCGAATTGCGAGAGTAGATTCACTTTTTCAAGGAGCAGAGTATCTGAAATTAGCAGACTCTGCAGATCTTGATATATTTTATTTTGGTGCAAATTTCAAGACAGATTCAAAAGAAGTAGAAGCTACCGAGACAGCGATCGGTTCATCGCTTTTGGAGCTGCAAAAACGACAACAATCAGTTCAGTATGATTTTGGTCTATTGTTTAGTGATGGCAGGTCAAATTCGGGACCACCTCCACTTGATGTTGCCAACGTTGTCGGTATGCCTGTGCATACAATAAATATGAGTCAGCAAAGCAATCGGTTTGATATTGCTCTTACCGATGTTGAGGTCAATCCTGTTCTGTTTGTCGGACAGAAAAGTGAAATAAAAGTTAAAGTTGAATGGGTTGGGGCAGGAGAACAGAAATTTCGGGTAGAAGCATCTCGTGATCGGCGTTCTATTGAT